>NZ_DASSES010000221.1:0-8089 GCF_035695185.1 Frateuria sp. | reverse complement strand
CACGTCCCGATCGGCCATGAAAGGAAGGTCTGCGATCAGCAGCGTGGAGGCCAGCCCTCGCGCCACCGCGCGGGTGTGATAGACCATGTCTTCCAGCGTCACCGGCAGCGTGCTGCGGTGGCCCTGCACCACCATGCCCAGCGAATCGCCGACCAGCGCCACGTCCACCCCCGCGGCCTCGAGCTGCCAGGCGAAGCTGGCGTCGTAGGCGGTCAACATGACGATCTTGCGCCCCTGCGTCTTCATCGCGCGCAGGCCCGGCACGGTCACCGGCTTGCGGGCGGGAACGGTGGCGTTGTCCACGTACACGGCAGTTCCTCGGGGGGCGGGGGAGCAGGCGATTATCCGGCGCGCGGGTATCAAAGGCCAGGCGGCCGCGGCAGCCCTTGCGGGAGCCCGTTCCCGGCGCGGTCGCGTGCCCCGGGCACCGCCGGGTGCGCTACGGCAGCGCTTCGCAGCCGGTGGCGTCGGCCGCGGCGAGCAGGTCGACCACCCTGCCCTGTCCGGGCACCTCCAGGTCGGGCGCCAGCTCCGCCAGCGGCAGCAGCACGAAGGCGCGCTGCGCGATACGCGGGTGCGGCAAGGTCAGGCGCTGGTCGCTCAGCATGGCGCCGTCCATGTGCAGCAGGTCCAGGTCCAGGGTGCGCGGCCCCCAGCGCTCGCCATCGCGCACGCGGCCGGCGGCGCGCTCGATCTGCAACAGCGCGTCGAGCAGCTCGTGGGGCCCGAGCCCGGTATCGAGTTCCGCCGCCGCGTTGAAGAACGGCGGCTGCTCGCGCAGGCCCCACGGTGGCGTGCGGTAGATGCGCGAATGCGCCACCAGGCGCGTGCGCGGCAGCGAGCCCAGGGCGTCGAGCGCCTGGCGCAGGGTCGCTTGCGCATCGCCGAGGTTGCCACCCAGCGCGACGAAAACCCGGGTCATCGGCGGCGGATCAGGCCGAGCCGGACTTGCCCGGCGGCTTGCGCCGGCGGCGCTTGCGCGGCGCAGCGCCGGGCGCTCCGGCGGACGTCCCCGCGCCGGCCGGCAGGGCCGACGCCAGCACGTCCTGCGGCAGTTGCTGGGCATGCGCCCACCACTGGCCCAGTTCGCGCAGTGCGGGCGACTCGGCCGCGCGCAGCAGCAGGAAGTCGAAGGCGGCTCGGAAGCGCGGGTGCGCCATCAGGCGGAACACCCGCTTGCGCTGGACCTGTTCGAAGCGCGGCTGCAGCGACCAGATCTCTTCCATCGTGATGGTGAAGCGGCGCGGGATCGCCACGCGCTGGCACTGCTCGCCCACCACGTGGGCGGCGGCGCGTGCCCAGGCCTCGTTACCGTCGACGCCCTTGGCCACCCAGGCATGCGCCAGGTCGCGCACTTCACCCCAGAGCAGCACCGCGAACAGGAACGCCGGCGTCACCGACTTGCCTTCGGCGATGCGCTGGTCGGTGTTGGCCAGCCCCTGCTCGATCAGCGAGCGCAGTGCCTCGTCGCCACGCTTGAGCGCGCGCGCGGTGGCCGGAAACAGGAACTTCAGCAGCCCGCACTGCTCGAGCATGCGGAAGCTCTTCAGGCCATTGCCGGCCAGGAACATCTTGAGCGATTCATCGAACAGCCGCGCCGGCGCCGCATCGCCGAGCAACGGCCCGAGCTCGGCGAACGGCGCGGATGCCTTCGGGTCGATGCTGAAGCCGAGCTTGGCCGCCAGGCGCGCCGCACGCAGCATGCGTACCGGGTCCTCGCGGTAGCGCGTGGCCGGATCGCCGATCAGGTGCAGCACGCGGTCGTTCAGATCCTGCATGCCGCCGACGTAGTCGCGCACCGAGAAATCGCTGATGTCGTAGTACAGGGCGTTGACCCGGAAGTCGCGGCGCACCGCGTCCTCCTCGATCGAGCCCCAGACGTTGTCGCGCACGATCAGCCCGTCGACGATGTGGCGCTCGCCCTCGCTGGCCTCGTCCTCGCCGGTGCCCCGGAAGGTCGCCACCTCGATGATCTCCGGCCCGAACACCACGTGCGCCAGTCGGAAACGCCGCCCGATCAGCCGGCAGTTGCGGAAGAGTTTCTTGACCTCGTCCGGCGTGGCGTTGGTCGCCACGTCGAAATCCTTCGGGTGGCCGCCCAGCAGCAGGTCGCGCACGGCGCCCCCCACCAGGAAAGCGTCGTAGCCGGCATCGTGGAGGCGGTAGAGCACGCGCAGCGCGGCCTTGCTGATGTTCTTGCGGGAGATCACGTGCTGCTCGCGCGGAACGATGGCGGGCACGGGCGTGACGGAAGTCCTTGCTTCTGGGTTCAAGCGGTCTGGATCCTTGGCGGCGCGTGGCGCCGATGCAACCAATCGCGGCGCAATGCGCTGCGTCCGTCCGCGCGGCTTCGGAGGCCGGCGGCTGTTCCGGACGGCAGTGCGAAGAGCCCTTGACGGGGCATTGCCGGGCGAAACAATTCCGCTATACTAGCGCGCCTCGCAGCTCTGCGCTCCCTTCGTCTAGTGGCCTAGGACACCGCCCTCTCAAGGCGGGAACACGAGTTCGAACCTCGTAGGGAGCGCCACTGTTTTTGCAATCGTCCATGATTGCCGCTGTCTGGAAGGGTCTCGGTAAACCCTTAGCTCCTGGCCACCGGCTAGACTAGAAGCGGCCATCCATGGCCGCACTCTTCACAAGGAGCAGCGCTCCGGCCGGCGTTTCAGAGCAGCGCCGTCGGACACTTCTCCACCGCCGACTCGAGCCGCCTCCATGACCTTTGTCGTCACCGACAACTGCATCAAGTGCAAGTACACCGATTGCGTCGAGGTCTGCCCGGTCGATGCCTTCCATGAAGGCCCGAATTTCCTCGTGATCAACCCGGACGAGTGCATCGACTGCACGCTGTGCGAGCCGGAGTGCCCGATCAACGCGATCTACCCGGAGGACGACGTGCCGGCCGGACAGGAACAGTTCGTGGCGATCAATGCCGAGCTGTCGCGCGATTGGCCGGTGATCACCGAGCGCAAGGATGGCCTGCCCGACGCCAAGGAGTGGGAAGGCAAGCCGGACAAGCTCCGGTTGCTGGAACGCTGAGGCACCGGCCACCGGTTCCTGCAACGCCGCCCCCGGGCGGCGTTCTCGTGTGCGGTCCCGCGAAGCGTTTCGATGTCGCCCTCCGGGCTACGCTCGATGCGAACGGACCTCCCGCCTCTGCTGCCCGCCCCAGACTCCGTGTTCCCCGCTCCGTGGTTCGCGCCCCCTGCCCCCTTCCCCCTTCCCCCTTCCCCCTTCCCCCTTCCCCGTTCGCCCTGAGCGCAGGCGCGCAGCGCCGAAGTCGAAGGGCCGCTCCGGAAGCCCAAAAAGCAAAACGCCGCCCCGAAGGCGGCGTCCGGCAAACGGCTGCAGGGGCGATCAGCCGCCGAGCTTCGACTTCAGCGTATCGACCACCTTGGCCACGGCCGCGGCCTGGCCCTGCGCGCGCACCTCGCTCGCGTTGTCGCCGCTGGCGGTGACGGTCACCTGCACCTGGCGCGAGGCCTTGCCGGCCCCGGCCGCATCGCCCTTGCCGTTGCGGTGGAACAGGCGGCTGAAGAAGCCGCGCTTCTTGCCCGGCACTGCGGCCACGTTCACCGAATAGCTGTGCGCGGCATCGTCGTGCGCGGTGACCTGGCCCACCTCGGCCAGCGCCTCGCCGACGCGGTGATAGGCGTTGTCCGCCGTGTCGGAAAGCACGAAGCCGTCGGCGATCGTGCCGCCGGCAGCCCCCACGTCGGCCGTCACGCCCGCGCTGGTCGGGCTGTTCGCGCCCGGCGGCGGAATCACCAGCGCATCGCTCGCCGTCGGCGTATCCAGCCCCGGCGGGATTTCCAGCGGGGACTCCTGGCGCGCGGTCTCCCAGGCCTTGTGCGAGCGGAACATGCCGCAGCCGGACAGCAACAGGCCGCTAATGACCAGGACCGGCAGGGTAATGACGAGCGAGGTTTTCTTCATGGAGTGGTTTTCCGAAAAAGGAATCAAACGGCGACCGGAAGATCAGGCGTCGGCCACCAAGGATGCCAGAGCCGCCAGCGCTTCGCGCAGACGCCTGCGGTCCGCGCCGTCGGCCAGTTCGACCAGCGGCAACCGTGGCCGCGCCGAACCGAGCCCCAGCGCGGGCAACATGGCCTTCACCGCGATCGGGTTGGGCGCGCAGTTGAGCGCCTGCACCAGCGGATCGAGCCGGTCGTGCACGCGCCCGGCCGCCTCACGGTCGCCCGCGGTGGCCGTGTCGCACAGCTCGCGGAACACGTGCGGCACCAGGTTGACCACCACCGACACGGTACCCGCCGCACCGGCCAGCATCGCCTTGCCGGCCGTGCCGTCGTCGCCGGACAGGTAGACGAAATCCGCGCGTGCAAGTTCCGCAAGCGCGTGGATGCGCTCGTCCGTGGCGACCGCCTCCTTGATGCCAAGGATGGCCGGGTGATCGCGCAGCTGCGCGACGGTCCCGGGCAGCAGGTCGCAGGCGGTGCGCGAAGGCACGTTGTAGAGCAGTACCGGCAGGCCGCCATGCTCGGCGACCTCCAGGAAGTGCCGGCGCAGCCCCTCCTGCGTGGGACGCACGTAATAGGGAGCGACCACCAGCGCCGCGTCGGCACCCAGCGCAGCCGCCCGGCGGGTCAGCGCCACGGTGCGTGCGGTGCCGGCCTCGCCGGTGCCCGCGATCACCGGCGCGCGGCCGGCGACGCGCTCCACCGCGAACGCCAGCAGGCGGTCGAATTCGTCGTGCTCGAGCATGTGCGCCTCACCGGTCGACCCGGCGACAACGACCGCCTGCGTGCCCCCGGCGAGCTGGTAGTCGAGCAACCGTCCGAAGGCCGGCAGGTCGAGCGAGCCATCGGCGGCAAACGGTGTCGCCAGCGCGCAGATGCTTCCACGAATGTCCAAGACGCGATTCCGGCCTGAAGGCAAGCGGAGGATGGTACTGGTGGCCGGCGTACAGGGAAAGGGACGGTCCGCCGACGGCCGGCGCCCCGCCGATGGCGGACTGGCCCGTCGGCCCTACGATTTCCCGTGTATCCCGGCTAAGCTGGCTGGATTCCGCCTTGCGGGATCCTCAACAGGTAACCCTCCTTGAACCGTCCCTCCGCGCGCGCCGGCAACGACAACCAGCTGCTGATCCACACGCTCACCCCGGCGTCGCACACGCCGCTGCTCACGCTGACCAAGCGTATCGCCGACGCCGGTTGCAGCCTGTCCGACGCGCGCGTGTCGACCATCGGCAACGACACCTCGCTGCTGATGCTCGCCTCGGGCGCCTGGGACGCGATCGCCAAGCTGGAAACCGCGCTGGCCAAGCTCGGCCGCGACGAGGAACTGCGCCTGTCGCACTACCGCACCGGCCCGCGCGAACAGAACGGCACGCTGCTCCCCTACCTGGTCGAAGTGGTGGCGGCCGACCGCCCCGGCATCCTGGTGAAGGTGGTGGAGTTCTTCAGCCGCCACGACATCCGCGTGGAACAGCTGAGCTCGATGCGCTACCAGGCCATGCAGACCGGCGCGCAGATGTTCCAGGCGCAGATCACCATCGGCATCCCTTCGCAGATCCACCTGGCCACGCTGCGCGACGATTTCCTGGAGCTCTGCGACGGGCTCAACCTCGACGCGATCATGGATCCGGTGAAGTTCTAAGAAGGCGACCGTCGACCCGGCCACGCCGGAGCGCCCCGGGCGCCCGCGCACCGGTTTCGGAGCGCCTGCGCCATGGCCCCTCCACAAGCGCCAAGCATCGCGCGTGGCGCCGGTGCCGGCAACCCTGTTGCACACGACGTCAGGCGCGTTAGTCTTCGCCCGGAGGCGCATGGTGCGCCTGCTTTCCGACCGACCTCGCGGAGACCCCATGCCCGAAATCGGCAAACCGATTCCCCCCCTGATCGGCACCACCGGCGACGACACCGAGCTGGAACTTTCCGAACTCAAAGGCCGCTGGACGGTGGTCTACTTCTACCCGAAGGATTCCACCCCCGGGTGCACCACCGAGGCGCAGGATTTCCGCGACCTCTACGACGAGTTCCGCAAGCGCCATGCCGAGATCGTCGGCGTCTCGCGCGACTCGGTCACCTCGCACGCCAACTTCGCCGACAAGCAGGCGCTGCCCTTCCCGCTGATCGCCGACACCAACGAGACCTGGTGCAAGGCGTTCGACGTGATCCACGAGAAAGTGCTTTACGGCAAGACCCACATGGGGATCGTGCGGAGCACCTTCCTGATCGACCCGAAAGGCCATCTCGCGCAGGAATGGCGCGGCGTGAAAGTCCCTGGCCATGCCCAGGCCGTGCTGGACGCCATCCCCGCCAAGTGAAGCACTCCGGCACTTTCGAACATTCCCTTCGCGCGGCATTGCGCCGTGCCTCCCGGCGGCCTGCGACACCTCGAGCCGGGGCGACAGAAGCCATTCGAACGGCTCTGTTGCCCCGACCCCTGGCGTCCAGGCCGCTTTTCTTTGCTCCGACCCGAAGCGAGGCCTCTTCCGCATGACCGGAAGCAAGCGTATCTACGCACTCGACACCAATGTGCTGCTTCACGACCCCACGTCGCTGTTCCGCTTCGAGGAACACGACGTGTTCATTCCCATGACCGTGCTGGAGGAACTGGACGAAAAGAAGAAGGGCGCCTCGGAGGTCTCGCGCAACGGCCGCCAGGTCAGCCGCTTCATCAACGAGCTGATCGAGCGCGGCAACGGCCACGGCATCAGCAACGGGCTGGACCTGTCCAACCCCCAGGGCGTGAACCTCAAGCGCGGCGACGCGGTCGGCAAGCTGTACTTCCAGCAACGCGCCACCAACGGCCACGGCAAGGCGGACAACCTGATCCTCTCGGCGGTGATCGAACTGCGCGAGCAGCACCCGGACCGCCAGGTGATCCTGGTCAGCAAGGACATCAACCTGCGCATCAAGGCCAAGATCTACGGCATCGATGCGGAGGACTACGAGAACGACCGCGCGCTCGACGATTTCGCGCTGCTCTACACCGGTTCGACCGGACTGACCGAGGATTTCTGGGATCGCCACCCGGAAGTGCAGTCCTGGTCCGAGCGCGGGCGCACTTTCTACAAGGTGGACCGCCGCGAGGATGAGGACTGGCATCCCAACCAGTGCCTGTTCCTTCCCGGCGACAACAGCGTCGAGCTGCGCGTGCTGCGGGTGGACGAGCAGCACGCCACACTGGTGCTGCTGGACGACCACAGCCATCCCAGCCACAGCGTGTGGGGCATCGCCGCGCGCAACCGCGAGCAGAACTTCGCGCTCAACGTGCTGATGGACCCGGACGTCGACTTCGTCACCCTGCTGGGCACCGCCGGCACCGGCAAGACCCTGCTGGCGCTGGCCGCGGGCCTCGCGCAGGTTATGGACCAGCAGCGCTACCGCGAGATCATCATGACCCGGGCCACCGTCTCGGTCGGCGAGGACATCGGCTTCCTGCCGGGTACCGAGGAGGAAAAGATGACGCCGTGGATGGGCGCGCTCACCGACAACCTGGAAGTGCTCGCCAATCCCGAGGAAGGCGGCTCGTGGGGACGCCAGGCCACCAACGACCTGCTCGCCTCGCGCATCAAGATCCGCTCGCTCAACTTCATGCGCGGTCGCACCTTCCTGTCGCGCTACCTGATCATCGACGAGGCACAGAACCTCACGCCCAAGCAGATGAAGACACTGATCACCCGCGCCGGCCCCGGCACCAAGATCGTCTGCCTGGGCAACGTCGAGCAGATCGACACGCCCTACCTCACCGAAACGACCTCGGGCCTGACCTACGCGGTGGATCGCTTCAAGAACTGGGAGCATTCGGCGCACATCACGCTGCGGCGCGGCGAGCGCTCGCGGCTGGCCGACTTCGCCTCCGAAGCGCTTTGACGGCACGGCGGGCTCCCCGCCCGCCGCTTCTTTGCAGGAGCGCACCCTGCGCGACCGCAGTGGCACCCGGTCGCGCACGGGGGCGCTCCTGCACCCCCCGCGCCCTTGCGGCAGTGCCGCAAGCCACCCGCAGGCAACCGCCTGCCTGTTCACGCCAAGTGCGCATCCACTCGCCGATAACTGCGCCTCCCGGCGCTGCGCATGCATGCTGCAGTGCAAGAATACGCTACAGTACGGACATGACCATCCAGCCC
>NZ_DASSES010000220.1:0-3511 GCF_035695185.1 Frateuria sp. | reverse complement strand
GGTGTGGGCCTTGATGTAGTCCACGGCCTGCTGAACGGTGGTGATCTTCTCGGCCTCTTCGTCCGGGATCTCGGTCTCGAACTCTTCCTCGAGGGCCATCACCAGTTCCACCGTGTCCAGCGAATCGGCGCCCAGGTCGTCAACGAACGAAGCGTTCGCCGTGACTTCGTCTTCCTTCACGCCCAGCTGCTCGATGACGATCTTCTTGACGCGCTCTTCGATGGTGCTCATGTTGCCAAACCTCCCAAGGGGTGTGCTTTTTTGTCGGGCCGGCACGGGTCCGGCAAAGGCCGGCGAATTGTAGTGGCTTAGCGGCCAGGCCGCCATGGCTACGCCGGCAGTATGAAACGCCCGGGCTTTCGGCCCGGTACGAAAGGTCAATTGTCGCCTAAAAACGAGTCGTTGGCGACAGTCGCGCCATACGTCAGGGCATGTACATGCCGCCGTTGACGTGTAGGGTTTCGCCGGTGATGTAGGCCGCCGCCGGCGAGGCAAGGAAACCCACGGCCCTGGCGATGTCGCTCGCCTCGCCCAGCCGGCCCAGCGCGATCTGCCCCAGCAGCGCCTGCTTCGACTCCTCCGGCAGCGCACGCGTCATGTCGGTATCGATGAAGCCGGGCGCGACCACGTTCACCGTGATGCCGCGCGAACCGATCTCGCGGGCAAGCGATTTGGAGAAAGCGATGATGCCGGCCTTGGCCGCCGCGTAATTCGCCTGGCCCGGGTTGCCGGTCAGGCCGATCACCGAGGCGATCGAGATGATGCGGCCCTTCCTCGCCTTCATCATGCCGCGCATGACCGCCTTGGAGGTGCGGTATACCGAGGTCAGGTTGGTATCGATGATGGCCTGCCAGTCCTCGTCCTTCATGCGCATCAGCAGCTGGTCGCGGGTGATGCCGGCGTTGTTGACCAGGATCGAGACGGCGCCGAACTCCTTGCCGATCGCATCGATGAGCGCCTCGACCGCGGCGCCGTCGGTGACATCCAGCACGCGGCCATGGCCACCCTGCGCCGCCAGGCGATCGCCGATGGCCCTGGCGCCGTTCTCGCTGGTGGCAGTACCGATCACGGTGGCGCCCATGGCCGCCAGCTCGTCGGCGATCGCCGCACCGATGCCGCGGCTGGCGCCGGTGACCAGCGCGATTTCTCCTTCCAGGATCTTGCTCATCGTCATGCCCTTCTGCAGGAATCTCGGGAGGGGCACATGGCCCGTCCGCTCAATGGTGGTTCAAGCCAGCGCCGCTTCGATTTCGGCGGGTGCGCCGATGGCGCGCGCATCCAGGCCCTTGTCGATGCGCTTGATCAGGCCTGCGAGCACCTTGCCCGGGCCGCATTCGAGCACGCGGGTGGCACCGTTTCGGGCGAGGGCCTGCACGCATTCGGTCCAGCGGACCGGGAGGTAGAGCTGCCGCTGCAGCGCGCCGCGGATCTCCTCCACGCTGCCGTAGCTGCGCGCCTCGGCGTTCTGCACCACGGGGATGGCGGGCAGCGACCACTCGATGGTGGCCATGCGCTCACCGAGCCGATCGGCAGCCTCGCGCATCAGTGCACAGTGTGAGGGCACCGATACCGCCAGCCTGACCGCCTTCTTCACGCCCAGTTCGGCGAGCCTGGCCAGTGCACGGTCGACCGCCTCGGCATTGCCGGCGATCACCAGCTGCCCGGGCGAGTTGTAGTTGGCGGGCGAGACCACCTGGCCTTGCGCGACCTCTTCGCACACCTGCGCGATCTGCGCATCGTCCCCGCCGAGAATCGCCGCCATCGCGCCGACGCCAGACGGCACCGCCGCCTGCATCAGGCGACCGCGCTCGGCCACCAGGGCGGCCGCATCGTGCAGGGAAAGTGCGCCGGCGCAGACCAGCGCGCTGTACTCGCCCAGACTGTGACCGGCCAGCTGCGCAGGCCGCGCGCCACCGAGCTTGCCCCACACGCGCCACACGGCGACGCTCGCCGCCAGCAGCGCGGGCTGGGTGTTCTCGGTGCGGTTGAGCTGGTCTTCCGGACCCTGCTGGCTGAGTTGCCACAGGTCGACGCCCGCGCCTTGCGAAGCTTCCTCGAAGGTCGCCCGCACTTCCGCATGCGCGGCAGCAAGGTCGGCCAGCATGCCGACCGATTGCGAGCCCTGACCGGGAAAGACGAAGGCGAGCGAGGCGGGGGTGTCGGTCATCGGTGTCGGTCCGTCAAGGGCAAAGAGGCGATGATGCCAGCAGGCGCGCGCGTACGCAGCCGTATCGGGCAGCGGAAACGACGATGCCGCCCGTAGGCGGCATCGCGTGAGGGGCGGTCGGACTCAGTAGCGCAGCAGCGCCGAAGCCCAGGTGAAACCGCCGCCGAAGGCTTCCAGCAGCAGGTTCTGTCCGCGCTGCACCTTGCCCGAGCGCACCGCGTAGTCCAGCGCCAGCGGCACCGAGCCGGACGAGGTGTTGGCGTGCTTGTCGACCGTCACGATCACCTGCTCCATCGACATGTTCAGCCGCTTGGCGGTCGCTTCGATGATGCGCAGGTTGGCCTGGTGCGGAATCAGCCAGTCCAGCTGCGAGGCCTCCAGACCGCCGGCCTGCAAGGTCTGCTCGACCAGCGAGTCAAGCGTCTTGACCGCGACCTTGAAGACTTCGCGGCCAGCCATCTTGATGCGCACGCCGTGGTTGGGCTCGTCGCGGAAACCGACGGAGACACCGACCGGGTTCCACAACAATTCCTTGTAGCCGCCGTCGGCATGCAGGCAGGTGGCGTAGATGCCCGGCTCGTCGCTGGCCTCCAGCACCACCGCGCCGGCACCGTCGCCGAACAGCACGCAGGTTTCGCGCTCGGTCCAGTCGACCATGCGGGTGAGCGTCTCGGCGCCCATCACCAGCACCTTCTTCGATTGCCCGCTGCGGATGAACTTGTCGGCGATGCCCAGTGCGTAGACGAAGCCCGAGCAAGCCGCGTTGACGTCGAACGCTGCGCAGCCATTGGCACCGAGGCGGTGCTGCACGAGGCAGGCGGTGGAGGGAAAGATCAGGTCGGGCGTGGTGGTGCCCAGGACGATCAGGTCGAGCTCGGAGGCCTTGACGCCGGCGGCTTCGAGCGCGCGCTGTGCCGCCAGGAAGGCCAGATCGCCGGTGGTCTGGCCGTCGGCCGCCACATGGCGCTGGCGAATGCCGGTGCGCGACTGGATCCACTCGTCGCTGGTTTCGACGAACTGTTCCAGGTCGGCGTTGGTCAGCACACGCTCGGGCAGCGCGCTGCCGGTGCCGGAAATGCGGGCGTAGGTCGAAGCCATGGGCTATCCATCTGCAGGCGGGCGGCGATGGCCAGGCCACGCCGGATCCGCAACGTTACGTTTGCGGACGCCGAAACGCAAAGCGGCGCGTCACCGCGCCGCTCTGCTTGCGTCCTTGGGACGGTGCTTATTCGGCGTCGACGGCCGCAGCGGTGTCGATCACCTTCTTGCCGCGGTAGTAGCCGTCCTTGGTGACGTGGTGGCGCAGATGCACCTCGCCGCTGGTCGGGTCGGTCGCCAGCTGCA
>NZ_DASSES010000219.1:0-73342 GCF_035695185.1 Frateuria sp. | reverse complement strand
CCAGGACATCGAGACGCCGATCCTGACCAAGGCCACGCCCGAGGGCGCGCGCGACTACCTGGTGCCCAGCCGCGTGCATCCGGGCCAGTTCTACGCGCTGCCGCAGTCGCCGCAGCTGTTCAAGCAGATCCTGATGATGGCGGGCTTCGACCGCTACTACCAGATCGCCCGCTGCTTCCGCGACGAGGACCTGCGTGCCGACCGCCAGCCGGAATTCACCCAGCTCGACCTCGAGTTCGCCTTCGTCGAAGAGCGCGACGTGCAGGACTTCGTCGAGGCGATGATCCGCCACGTCTTCAAGGAAGTGATCGACGTCGAGCTGGATGCCAGCTTCCCGCGCATGACCTACGCCGAGGCGATGCGCCGCTTCGGCTCCGACAAGCCGGACCTGCGCATCGCGCTGGAGCTGGTGGATGTGGCCGATGCGCTGAAAGGCGTGGAGTTCAAGGTGTTCGCGGAACCGGCCAACGACCCGGCCGGCCGGGTGGCCGCGCTGTGCGTGCCGGGCGCCGCGACGCTCTCGCGCAAGGACATCGACGGCCTGACCGAGTACGTCGCCAAGTACGGCGCGAAGGGCCTGGCCTGGATCAAGGTCGAGGACCGCACCAAGGGTCGTGAGGGCGTCAGCTCGCCGGTCGCCAAGTTTCTCGACGACGTGGCGCTGGAGGCGGTGCTCGCGGCGACCGGGGCGCAGGCCGGCGACATCGTGTTCATCGGCGCCGGCAAGTGGAAGACCGTCACCGACTTCATGGGCGCGCTGCGCCTGAAGGTGGGCAAGGATCGCGGCCTGGTCGAGCACGCGTGGAAGCCGCTGTGGGTCACCGACTTCCCGATGTTCGAGTACGACGACGAGGAGCAGCGCTACGTCGCGCTGCATCACCCGTTCACCGCGCCGAAGGTCGATGACATCGCCGATCTGAAGGCCAATGCCGCGATCGCGGTCAGTCGCGGCTACGACATGGTGCTCAACGGCGCCGAGATCGGCGGCGGCTCGATCCGCATCCATCGTCCGGACATGCAGAGCGCGGTGTTCGAGCTGCTCGGCATCGGCGCCGACGAGGCCGAGGCCAAGTTCGGCTTCCTGCTCAAGGCGCTGAAATTCGGCGCGCCACCGCACGGCGGCCTGGCTTTCGGCATCGATCGCATCGCCGCGCTGATGGCCGGCACCGAGTCGATCCGTGACGTCATCGCCTTCCCCAAGACCACCAGCGCGCAGGACCTGATGACGGACGCGCCCTCGCCGGTGGGCGAGGCGCAGCTGAAGGAGCTGCACGTCAAGGTCGCCGGCTGACGCAGGTTGGGCAGGTGGGCCTGGGCCCACCTTGCCACTCTGACGGAAGACCCCATGGTGGGCAGAAGCCCACCCTACGACCGGCCGCCAATCCATGTCCGAACAGATCATCCTGCTGCACGGCCTGTGGATGCGCGGCTTCGCGCTGGGCCTGCTGCACAAGCGGATGGCCGATGCCGGTTTCGCGGTCGACCGTTTCGATTACATGAGCGTGGTGGCCACGCAGGAGCGCATCGTCGAGCGCCTGCACCTGCGCATGCGACGCTTTGCACCCGGCCCGGTTCACCTGGTCGGCCACAGCCTGGGCGGGTTGCTGGCGCTGCAGGCCTGCCGCGAAGCCGCCGACCTGCCGCCGGGGCGGATCGTCTGCCTGGGCTCCCCGCTGCAGGGAAGTGCCGCCGCGCGCGGTTTCGCCGGTTTCGGCCAGGGCGGCGAAGCACTGCTGGGCCACAACCGGGAGCTGCTGGAGCACGGCATGGAGCGCTGGGACGGCGGGCGCGAGGTCGGCGTCATCGCGGGTCGCGTGCCGATCGGCCTGGGCGCCATGCTGGCGCACATGGAGGGCGAGCACGATGGCACCGTGGCGGTCGCCGAGACGCGCCTGCCCGGCCTCACCGACCACTGCGTGGTCGAGACCAGCCATACCGGACTGGTGCTGTCGGCGGACGCGGCCCAGCAGGTGGTGCATTTCCTGCAGAACGGCCATTTCGCCTCCCTCTAGGAGTGCGCCCGCGTGCGGCTGCCGGCTCCGGTCGCACGCGCGGGCCCGGTCGTCAGGGGGTTTGTCGGTGCCGGCGCGGGTTGGAGTAAAATCACCCGCTTGTCCATTGTTCAGGTTTTCCCGCCATGGGTAGAGGCCCGTCCATCGAAGGCCGCAAGAATGCCGAAGACGCCAAGCGCGCGAAGGTGTTCACCAAGCTGATCCGAGAAATCACCGTCGCTACCCGCGCCGGCGTGGCCGACCCGGCCGCCAACCCGCGCCTGCGCGCGGCGGTGGACAAGGCGCTGTCGGCCAATATGACCAAGGACACCATCGAGCGCGCGATCAAGCGCGGCTCGGGCGCCGAGGGCGCCGGCGAGGAGCTGCGCTACGAGGGCTACGGCCCCGGCGGCGTGGCGATGATCATCGAGTGCTTCACCGACAACCCGACCCGCACCGTCGCGGACGTGCGCCACGCGCTGACCAAGCACGGTGGCAACCTGGGCACCTCCGGCTCGGTGGCCTTCCAGTTCACCCGCTGCGGCGAGCTGACGTTCGCCACCGGCGGCGACGAGGCGGCCGAGGAGAAGGTGCTGGAGGCGGCGCTGGAAGCGGGCGCCGACGACGTCGTCAACGAGCATGGCGAAAGCACGGTGATCTGCGCACCGGAGAATTTCGAGGTGGTGCAGCAGGCGCTGGCCGACGCCGGCCTGGAATCGCTGCACGCCGGTGTGGGCATGCGTCCGAACAACCGCGTGGCGGTGCCGGAGGACGTCCTCGAGCCGCTGACCGACCTGCTCGAGCGCCTCGATGCGCTGGACGACGTGAGCGAGGTCTATCACAACGCCCTGCTGCCGGCTGATGGCTAGCAAGGCCGTCGGGGAACAGGGGGCGGGGAACGGGGAGCGCGGGCATCCCGCCGGTTCCGCGGTACCGGCCCCTCTGTCCGCCACCCGCATCCTCGGCATCGACCCGGGCAGCCAGCGTACCGGCTTCGGCATCATCGACGTGGATGCGGCGGGCAGGCTCACGCACGTGCACCACGGCGCGCTGGCGGTCGCCGGCGAGGACACCTTCCCGCTGCGCCTGAAACGCATCTTTGACGAGCTCTGCGCCATCATCGAAACCCACCGCCCGGCCGAGTGCGGCATCGAGCGGGTGTTCATGGCACGCAACCCGGATTCGGCGTTGAAGCTCGGCCAGGCACGCGGCGCGGCGATCTGCGCCGTGGCGGCCAGGGGCCTGGCCGTGCACGAGTTCGCGCCCACCGAAATCAAGCAGGCCGTGGTCGGCAGCGGTCGCGGCGACAAGACCCAGGTGCAGCACATGGTCGGCATCCTGCTCGGCCTGAAAGGGCCGTTGCAGGCGGATGCCGCCGATGCGCTGGCAGTCGCGGTGGCCCATGCGCACACGCGCGCGAGCCTCGCACGCGTGGGCATTCCCCGGACGGCCTGGAGGCGGCGATGATCGGACGACTGCGCGGAATCCTGGTGTCCAGGCAGCCCCCCTGGCTGCTGGTGGACGTCGGCGGCGTCGGCTACGAGCTGGAGGCGCCGATGTCGACCATCTACGACCTGCCGCAGACCGGCAAGGAAGTCACCCTGCTCACCCATTACGCGGTGAAGGAGGACAGTGTCGCGCTCTACGGCTTCCTGCGCGACGACGAGCGCGCGCTGTTCCGGAACCTGCAGAAGGTCTCGGGGATCGGCGCGAAGATCGCCCTGGCGGTGCTCTCGGGCGTGTCGACCGCGGATTTCGCCCGGCTGGTGCAGGCCGGCGATGTGGTCGCGCTGACCAAGATTCCCGGCATCGGCAAGAAGACCGCCGAGCGCATCGTGGTCGAGCTGCGCGACCGGGTCGAGGGCCTGGGTACCGCGCTGCCGGGTCTCCCCGGCAAACCCGCGGGCGCGCCGCTGGACCCGGCGGGCGAAGCCACCGTGGCCCTGCAGCAACTGGGTTACAAGCCGGCCGAGGTGAGCCGGCTGGTGCAGAAGGTCGCCGCCGAGGGCGACGATGCCGAGGCAATCATCCGCAAGGCGCTGCGCGCCGCGCTGGGTGCATGAGCGAGTGACATGAACGACGTGATCAACAATGCCCGGCCGCCGGCCGAGCCCGAGGCCGGCGAGCAGTTGCACGGCACCAAGGCCGCGCTGATCCTGGGCGCCATCGGCGTGGTGTTCGGCGACATCGGCACCAGCCCGCTGTACACGCTGGCCGAAGTGTTCCGCCCCGAATACGGCCTGCACCCGGCCGAGAGCACGGTGCTGGGCGTGCTCTCGCTCATCACCTGGGCCCTGGTGAGCGTGGTGGCGGTCAAGTACGTCACGCTGGTGATGCGCGCCGACAACCGCGGCGAGGGCGGCATCATGGCGCTGATGACCCTGGCCCAGCGCGCGGTCGGCGGGTCGCCGATGGCACGGCGGGTGGTGATGCTGATGGCGTTGCTCGGGGCGGCGCTGTTCTTCGGCGACGGCGTGATCACGCCGTCGATTTCGGTGCTTTCGGCGGTGGAAGGCCTGGAAGTGGTGGCACCCTCGCTGGAGCACTGGGTGGTGCCGCTGGCCGTGGCGGTCCTGCTGGGCCTGTTCTGGCTGCAGAAGCACGGGACGGCCAAGGTCGGGGCGTTGTTCGGGCCGGTCATGGCGGTGTGGTTCCTCACGCTCGCGGTCATCGGCGTGTGGAACATCATCCAGGCGCCCGAGGTGCTCAAGGCACTCTCGCCCTGGTATGCGATCCGCTTCTTCGCCTCGCACGGCGCGATCGCGTTCGTCGCGCTCGGCGCCGTGGTGCTGTGCGTGACCGGCGCCGAGGCGCTGTACACCGACATGGGGCACTTCGGGCGCTTTCCGATCCGGGCCGCCTGGTTCTCCTTCGTGCTGCCGTCGCTGCTGATCAACTACTACGGCCAGGGAAGCCTGCTCCTGCGCGAGCCGCAGGCGGCGGTCAATCCGTTCTTCCACGCGGTGCCCGACTGGGCCGGCTATCCGATGATCGCACTGGCCACCGCGGCGGCGGTGATCGCCTCGCAGGCGGTCATCTCCGGGGCGTTCTCGGTGACCCGCCAGGCGATCCAGCTCGGCTTCGTGCCGCGCATGCAGGTGGTGCATACCTCTCGCGAGGCGATCGGCCACATCTTCCTGCCGTGGGTCAACCGCGCACTGATGGTGATGGTGATCCTGACCGTGGTCGGCTTCGGTTCCTCCAAGGCACTCGGCGGCGCCTACGGCATCGCGGTGACCGGCACCATGGCGATCGACACGCTGCTGGTG
Organism: Frateuria sp.; assembly: GCF_035695185.1. GTDB lineage: Bacteria > Pseudomonadota > Gammaproteobacteria > Xanthomonadales > Rhodanobacteraceae > Frateuria_A. The sequence goes on along the minus strand of NZ_DASSES010000219.1, from coordinate 68,082 downwards.
ATGCTGGTGGCCTGGCGCCGTTGGCACTGGAGCCTGGCCGCGGTGATCCCGCTGACGATCGGCCTGCTGTGCGTGGACCTTTCCTTCTTCGGCGCGAACACGCTGAAGATTCCCGACGGCGGCTGGTTCCCGCTGGTGCTGGGCCTGTTCCTGTTCGCGGTGATGACCACCTGGCGGCGCGGCCGCGAGCTGGTGGTGCGCGAGATCAAGCAGGGTGGGCTGGCGCTGGCGCCGTTCATCGAGAACATGGCCGAGCATCCGCCGCTGCGGGTGCCGGGCACGGCGGTGTTCCTCACCGCCAACCAGTACTCCGTGCCGCATGCGCTGCTGCACAACCTCAAGCACAACAAGGTGCTGCACGAGCGCAACGTGATGCTCACGGTGCAGATCCTGGAGACGCCGGTGGCCGAGGCGGACGAGCGCATCGAGATCACCGCGATGGACGGCGGCTTCTATGGGCTGGAACTGCGTTTCGGCTTTGCCGAGGACCCGAACATCCCGCACGCGCTCTCGCTGTGCGGCCGCGAGGGGCTGACCTTCGATCTGATGGATACCACCTTCTTCCTCTCGCGCGAGACCATCGTGGCCGACGCCCACCGGCCCGGCATGGCGCTGTGGCGCGACAAGCTGTTCGTCTTCCTGGCCCGCAACGCGCTGCCGGCGACGGCGTTCTTCCAGATCCCCGGCAACCGCCTGATCGAGCTGGGCGCGCAGGTGGAGATCTGACCAGGCGGGGATCAGGGAGCCGGAAGACGGGAATGGCCGCCGCCTCGCCGGTCAGCGCCTGAGGTCCGTTTGCCGCGATCCCCGTTCCCCCGTTCCCCGTTCGCCTCGGCCATAATCGCCGCATGACCGAAGCGCGCATCATCACCCCTGCCGCCCAGCTCGACGACGAGGCGCTGGAAGCCTCGATCCGTCCCCGGCGCCTGGACGAATACCTGGGGCAGCAGGCGGTGCGGGAGCAGCTCTCGATCGACATCGAGGCGGCCAGGAAGCGGGGTGGCGCGCTCGATCACGTGCTGATCTTCGGGCCGCCGGGGCTGGGCAAGACGACGCTGTCGCACGTGATCGCCAACGAGCTGGGGGTCAACGTCCGTTCGACCTCCGGCCCGGTGCTGGAACGCGCCGGTGACCTGGCCGCGCTGCTGACCAACCTCGAAAAGAACGACGTGCTGTTCGTCGACGAGATCCATCGCCTCTCGCCGGTGGTCGAGGAAGTGCTTTATCCGGCGCTGGAAGACTTCCAGATCGACATCATGATCGGCGAAGGCCCGGCCGCGCGCTCGATCAAACTGGACCTGCCGCCGTTCACGCTGATCGGCGCGACCACCCGGGCCGGCCTGCTCACCGCGCCGCTGCGCGACCGCTTCGGCATCGTGCAGCGGCTGGAGTTCTACTCGCCCGACGAGCTCACCGCGATCGTGCGCCGCTCGGCGCGCATCCTGGGGATCGCGTGCGAGGTCGAGGGCGCAAGCGAGATCGCGCGTCGCTCGCGCGGCACGCCGCGCATCGCCAACCGGCTGCTGCGCCGCGTGCGTGACTACGCCGAGGTGCGCGCCGGCGGGCAGATCACCCGCGAGGCGGCGCAGGCGGCGATGGACATGCTCAAGGTCGACGCCGAAGGCTTCGACGAGCTGGACCGGCGCATGCTCGCCACCATCATCGAAAACTTCGACGGCGGCCCGGTCGGCGTCGAATCGCTGGCTGCGGCGCTTTCCGAGGATCGTGGCACGCTGGAGGACGTGGTCGAGCCGTACCTGATCCAGCAGGGGTTCCTGATCCGCACCGCGCGCGGCCGCATGGCCGCGCCCAAGGCCTGGCGCCACCTCGGCCGCACCCCGCCGCCACGGCAGCCGATGGTGGGTGACATGTTCGAGGGCGGGGACGCCTGACCTGGTCCGCGGCAGGCTGCGTTCCTGCCTGGCGGTTTGAACCTGGCGACGGCAACACGCATGCTCGGGGTTTCCGCAGAACCGAGTTGCCGCCCATGTCCCCGACACCCCCCTTCACCTGGCCCGTCCGCGTCTACTGGGAGGACACCGACGCCGGCGGCGTCGTCTACCACGCCAGCTACCTGCGCTTCATGGAGCGCGCCCGAAGCGAGTGGCTGCGTGCGCAGGGGGTGGACCAGTCGGCCTTGCGCGAGGCCACCGGCCTGGCCTTCATGGTGCGCTCGATGGCACTGGACTTCCTGCGCCCGGCCCTGCTGGATGATGAATTGTCGGTGACGGTGTCCATCAAAGCATGGCGTTCAGCCAGTATCCTGTTCGATCAAGTGATCGGCCGGACGGATGGCACGGAACTGGTTCGCGCGCAGGTGCGGGTCGCCTGCGTGGACCTGCACCGCATGCGCCCGGCGCCGATCCCGGCGGACCTCATGCCCGGCCTCGGCTCCTGACACCCCGCCTCGTTTTCAAAACAAGCAAGCCCCGGAGAACCCCCAAGCCATGAACGGTGGATTGAACATTTTCAAGCTGGTCGCCGAGGCCAGCCTGCCCGTACAGCTGGTCATGCTGTTGCTGCTGGTGTTCTCCTTCCTGTCGTGGGTCATCATCATCCGCAAGTACTCCCAGATGAAGGCGGCGATGGAGAACGCCGAGGCGTTCGAGGAGCGCTTCTGGTCCGGCGGCGACCTGGCCGGCCTGTTCCGCGAGGTGAGCGGCCGCAATGCCGACAACGGCGGCATGGAGACGATCTTCGAGTCGGGCTTCCGCGAGTTCGCCCGCCAGCGCCAGCGCAAGACCTACGACGTGCGCATCGTCATGGAGGGCACCGAGCGCGCCATGCGGGTGGCCGGTACGCGCGAGATCGGCATGCTCGAGCGCAACCTGGAGTTCCTCGCCAACGTCGGGTCGATCAGCCCGTACGTGGGCCTGTTCGGCACCGTGTGGGGCATCATGGGTGCCTTCCAGGGCCTGGGCGAGGTCAAGGACGTCACCATCGCCGCAGTCGCGCCGCACATCTCCGAGGCGCTGATCGCCACCGCCATGGGCCTGTTCGCCGCGATCCCCGCGGTGTGGGCCTACAACCGCTATGCCAACAAGGTCGAGCGGGTGGCCTCGCGCTACGAGGTGTTCCAGGAAGAGTTCTCCTCGGTGCTGCAGCGGCAGATCCAGACCGACGAAGTGGCCTGACGGGGTACGGCCATGGCCATGCGAAACGCCGCGCGCCACAAGCGCATGAAGCTCAAGTCCGAGATCAACGTCGTTCCGTACATCGACGTGATGCTGGTGCTGCTGATCATCTTCATGGTCACCACGCCGATGCTCAATTCCAACGTCGACGTGAACCTGCCGCAGGCCAACGCCAAGTCGCTGCAGGACAAGAAGAACCCGGTGGTCGTCTCGGTCGGCGCCGACGGCAGCCTGTACCTGACGCTCGAGGGCGCCAAGAAGGAACCGGTCGACGCGGCCACCATGCAGGCCAAGGTGGCCGCCTTCGTCAAGGCCAACCCGGAGATCAGCGTGCTGGTCGCCGGCGACCGCGAAGGGAAGTACGACGGCGTCTACCAGGTGCTCGCCGAACTGCAGCAGGCCGGCGTCAGCAAGGTCGGCCTGATGAGCCAGCCGCCGGGTGTGGGCGCGGACAATGCGCGAAAATAAGAGCATCTCGCCGGCGGTGCTGCTGTCCGCCGTCCTGCACCTGGGCATCGTCGCCTTCCTCTGGCTGGCGACCCTGTCGTGTTCGACCTACGAAGGCTTTTTCGCGGCACTGCACCTGCCGGCGAGCTGGAACCCGATCACCTGCGCCAAGCCGCTCGAGCTGCAAGGCCCGGTGATCGAGGCAACCCTGATCGGCCCCACCGGTGCGCCGCCGCCCAAGGCGGTCAGGAAGGCCCGGCCGGTGCCGACCATCCCGCCGCCGCCCGCGGTCACCCCCCCGGACGTGAAAACGCCGCCGCCGGAGATCAAGACCCTGCCGCCGCCGCCGGAGCATCCGGACGTGGTCGATCAGGAAAAGATCGTCGCCGACGCGCTGGAGAAGGCCGAGGATGCCAGGAAGGAGCAGGAAGAGAAGCAGCGCCAGCGCCAGGCCGAACTGGACGCCCAGGCGGCCAGGAAGAAGGAAGAGCAGAAGAAGCAGCTGGACGAGCTGTTCGCCAAGATGGACGCGGCCGCCGCAGCGCGCCAGAAGGCGGAAAACCGTGCGAAGCAAGCCAAGCAACAGCTGGAAGACCTCAAGGACGCGCAGGACCAGGGCCTGACCGACGTGCCGCACGCCGCCCAGCGCCAGACCGGCAACAACGCGCAGAACAGCTCCCTGGCCGACCAATATGCAGCGGCCATTCAGAATGCGGTCACGCCCAACTGGTTACGTCCGGATAACATGCCGGATGTTCCGTGCAAGGTGCATATCGTCCAGTTGGTGGGGGGCGATGTGATGAGTGCGAAGGTCGATCCGAGCTGCCCCTACGACGATGCGGGCAAACGCTCGATCGAGAACGCCGTGCTCAGGACCAAGACCTTGCCGTACAAGGGGTTCGAGAGCGTCTTCAGCCGCGAACTGACCCTTACCTTCAGGCCGCAGTGAGACGTTCATGCCCAACTTGAAATCGCTCTTCGCCCTTGCCGTGCTGTGTCTGGCCGCCCTCGTCGCCGGACCCGCGGGTGCGCAGGCGCTCAACGTGGACATCGTCGGTGGCGTCAAGACGGCCACGCCGATCGCGGTGGTGCCGTTCGCGCAGAACGGCGGCGCCCCGCTGCCGACCGACGTCGCCGACGTCATCCGCAACGACTTCAACCGCTCCGGCAAGTTCCGTGCGCTGGCCAAGAGCGAGATCGTCGAGTCGCCCTCGCGCGGCGCCGACATCAAGTTCGCCACCTGGCGGCTGCTCAAGCAGGACTACATCACGGTCGGTCGCATCAGCGACGCCGGCGGTGGCCTGCTGCGGGTCGAGTACGAGCTGTGGGACGTGAACAAGCAGCAGAGTCTCCTGGCGCAGGCGTTCACCGCGCCGGCCGGCGACCTGCGCGGCGTCGCGCACCAGATCGCCGACCGGATCTACGAGAAGATCACCGGCGTGCGCGGCGCGTTCTGGACCCGCATCGCCTACATCACCGCCGTCGGGCTGGGCAACAACACCACGTATTCGCTGATCGTGGCCGATTCGGACGGCTACAACCCGCAGGTGGTCGCCCGCTCGCGAGAGTCGCTGCTCTCCCCGGCGTGGTCGCCGGACGGCACCAAGATCGCCTACGTGTCCTTCGAGAGCGGCAATTCACAGGTCTACGTACAGGACATCACCACCGGTGCGCGCCAGCTGGTCGCGTCCCACAAGCGGGGCATCAACGGCGCGCCGGCCTGGTCGCCGGACGGCAGCAAGCTGGCCGTGTCGCTGTCCTACGTGGGCAATCCAGAGATCTTCGTCATCGACATGGCCACGCGTCGCGAAACGCGCCTGACCAACAGCCTGTCGATCGACACCGAGCCGACCTGGTCTGCCGATGGGCAGAGCCTCTATTTCACCTCCGACCGTTCCGGCCGGCCGCAGATCTACCAGATGCCCGCCAGCGGCGGTTCGCCGACGCGCATCAGCTTCGAAGGGCAGAACAACGCCAATGCCGACGTCAGCTACGACGGCAAGCTGATCGCCATGGTGCAGGGCAATGGGAACGTGTATCGTATTGCCATCATGGATCGCAATCTGGGTGGGCAGGTGCGTTTCATCTCCCCCGGCCCGATTGACGACTCCCCGAGTTTCGCACCGAACGCCAGCATGCTGTTGTACGCGGCCACGGAAGGGCGCCGTGGCGTGCTGTATGCCGTTTCGGCCGATGGCCAGGTCCGCCAGCGCCTCGTGCTGTCCGACGGGGACGTCCGCGAACCGGCCTGGGGACCGTACCGGCAGCGTTGAGCTTTGTCTTCCGTCGGGCGCGCGAGCGCTCCGGCGGAATGCCCATGGAGCGGGCAGAAACGGCGCTTCGGCGCCATTTCGCTTATGGCGGGGCGCGGCCAAAGGCGTCCAGCCAACGGTTGCCAGGCGCGACGAGTGACTGGCCCGCGGTAACACCAAGCGTCACACAACAAGCCGGACCACCGGCGATCACTGTCCCAACACCGCAATCGTCATTGACTGTCGGAACTCAAACCCCGTTTTGAAGGAACGTCACCCATGAATAAGACCGCTCGCGTCGCCCTGGTCGCCCTGCTCTGCATCGGCGCTGCCGCTTGCTCGAAGAAGCAGGAAGTCAAGCCGCAGCCCCAGCCGGAGCCGCAGCCGCAGACCCAGCCGGCCCCCGAGAGCAACAAGTACACCCCGGCCGACCTCGACACCGACGCCTGCCTGCGCCAGCGCGTCGTGTACTTCGATTTCGACAAGACCGAGATCAAGCCGGAGTTCCAGCAGATCATGGCGTGCCACGCCAAGTACCTGCAGGACCGCCCGGAGTCGCACATCCGCCTGGAAGGCAACACCGACGAGCGCGGCACCCGCGAGTACAACCTGGGCCTGGGCGAGCGCCGCGGCAATGCCGTGTCCGACGCGCTGCAGGCCAACGGCGGCTCGGCCAGCCAGGTCGAAGTGATCTCCTACGGCAAGGAAAAGCCGGTGTGCCGTGAGCACAACGAGGATTGCTGGAGCAAGAACCGTCGCGTCGAGATCGTGTACACGGCGAAGTAATGAAGACCGCACTGGCTAAGCGTTTCTGGGCCAGGATCGGCATGGCGGGCGCGTTTGCGTCCGCCATGCTGGTCGCCGTTCCGGCCCCGGCACAGAATTCCCGCCTGAGCCTCGCCGATCGCGTGGCGCGGCTGGAGCAACAGGCGCAGGCGCAGAACCAGGGCGGAACCAGCCTGGTCAACCAGGTGCAGCAACTGCAGGCGCAGGTGCAGCAGTTGCAGGGCCAGGTCGAGGAACTGCAGCACACCCTGCAGCAGCTCGAAGAGAAGAACAAGGCGCAGTACGTCGACCTCGACTCGCGGCTTGGCCGCCTCGAGGGCAACGGCGCCGGCACGAATCCCGCGGCCAGCACTCCGGCATCCGCCGGTTCGGCGGCCGCCGCCGCGACCCCGGCCAATCCGGCACAGGCCCCAGCCAGCGCGCCAGCCAGCGGCGGCAGTGCGCCCGCCACGGCACCCGATGCCAACGCGCAGGCTGCCTACGACAGCGCCTTCCAGGCCTTGCGTGGCGGTGACTATGCGCAGGCCTCGCGCGGTTTTCGCAGCTTCATCCAGCAATACCCCGACAACACGCTCACGCCCAACGCCTGGTACTGGCTGGGCGAGTCGTACTACGTGACGATGAACTACCCGGTGGCGCTTGAAGCGTTCCAGCGCCTGCTGTCGCAGTTCCCGCAGAGCGAGAAGGCGCCCGACGCGCTGCTCAAGGTCGGCTACAGCCAGCTCGAGCTCAAGCAGACCGATGCCGGCAAGGCCACGCTGCAACAGGTGACCAGCAAGTATCCCAACTCCCGCGCCGCCAGCCTGGCGCAGGAACGCCTGCGCCGACTGCAACTGCAATCGGCGATCCGCTGAGGGTCGTGTGATGGGCAGTGACGCGGGCGCGGTGCCCGTCGTGCCGGCGGTGGCCGAACGCCTGCGCATCACCGAGATCTTCCATTCGATCCAAGGCGAGGCCGATGCGATCGGCTGGCGCACCGTGTTCGTGCGCCTGACCGGCTGCCCGCTGCGCTGCGTCTGGTGTGACACCGAATACTCCTTCCATGGCGGCCAGTGGCACGCCATCGACGACATCCTCGCCGAGGTCGCCCGGCATGGCGCGCGCCACGTCTGCGTCACCGGTGGCGAGCCGCTGGCGCAGAAGCGTTGCGTGCTACTGCTGCGTCGCCTGTGCGATGCCGGTTACGAAGTCTCGCTGGAAACCTCCGGGGCGCTGGACGTCTCGGTGGTCGATCCGCGCGTGCGCAAGGTGATGGACCTGAAGGCGCCCGACTCGGGCGAGAGCGCGCGCAACCTGTGGAGCAACCTCGACCACCTGTTGCCGCACGACCAGGTCAAGATCGTCATCGCCAGCCGCGCCGATTACGAGTGGGCACGCGGCGTAGTGGCCGAGCATGCGCTCGACCGCCGCTGCATGGTGCTGTTCTCGCCCGTGCATGGCGCGGTGGAACCCCGCGAGCTGGCCGAGTGGATCATCGAGGACCGCCTGCCGGTGCGCTTCCAGCTGCAGTTGCACAAGCTGCTCTGGAACGACGCGGCGGGGCACTGAAGCTTTCTTCCCCGTCTGCGGGGAAGAAGAAACGCGCCGTGGCCTGTGACGCCGCGAGCGCTCTCCGGCCGGTGACCGGCCGTATGCAAGGAACCGTCCCATGTCCGAAACCACTTCCCGCAAAGCCGTCGTGCTCGTCTCCGGCGGCATGGACTCGGCCGTCACCCTGGCCATCGCGCGCGAACAGGGTTTCGCGGTGCACGCATTGAGCGTCGCCTACGGCCAGCGCCACGGCTCCGAGCTGGAGGCTGCCGAACGGGTGGCCCACGCGATGGGGGCGCTTGCGCACAAGACCGTGCAGGTGGACCTGCGCAGCATCGGCGGCTCCGCGCTCACCGCCGATATCGACGTACCCGAGCAAGGCGGCGAGGGCATCCCGGTAACCTACGTGCCTGCGCGCAACACCATCATGCTGTCGATCGCGCTGGGTTGGGCCGAAGTGCTCGGCGCCAACGACATTTTCTGCGGCGTCAACGCGGTCGACTACTCCGGTTATCCCGACTGCCGGCCCGCCTTCATCGATGCCTTCGAGCAGCTGGCCAACGTCGCCACCAGGGCGGGTGTGGAAGGTGCAGGCCTGCGCATCCATGCGCCGCTGATGCGCATGAGCAAGGCCGACATCGCCCGCGAGGGCGAGCGCCTGGGCGTGGATTTCGCGCAGACCGTCAGTTGCTACCAGGCCGACGCGCAGGGCCGCGCCTGTGGCCACTGCGACGCCTGCCATCTGCGCGCCGAAGGCTTCCGGGCCGCCGGCTTGCCCGATCCCACCCGCTACGCCTGAGCCCGGCCGTCCGGCCGGCTCCAGCTCACCGGCGCCCAGCCAAGGGAAACCGGACCGATGCCCAACTTGCGGGCAGCCACATGGCAGCGCGCTTTGCTTGTGCGGCCAGCGCGCAAACCTTAAAATTCCCCGTTCGCTTGATGGGTCGTTAGCTCAGTTGGTAGAGCAGTAGACTTTTAATCTATTGGTCCCGAGTTCGAGTCTCGGACGACCCACCATCCCCACCCGCGCCCGTCGCGGGTTTTTTGTGCCGGGTGCTTGCCTCCCGTCCGACGCCGCGCCAAGCTCCCTCCTTTGCCGCAACGGGTGAGGTGCAACGTGGACTGGGTCGACCTGCGCAGCGATACGGTAACCAGGCCCACGCCCGCCATGCGCGCGGCGATGCTGGATGCGCCGGTGGGCGACGACGTCTACGGCGAGGACCCGACCGTCAACACGCTGCAGCAGCGCCTCGCCGACGAACTCGGCTTCGCGGCAGGCCTGTTCGTCCCCAGCGGCACCCAGTCGAACCTGCTGGCGCTGATGTCGCACTGCGAACGCGGCGACGAGTACATCGTCGGAATGGACGCGCACACCTACAAGTTCGAAGGCGGCGGCGCGGCGGTGCTGGGTTCCATCCAGCCCCAGCCCATCGTGCAGGACGCCGATGGCTCGCTCCCGCTGGACCGGGTCGCGGCGGCGATCAAGCCGGTCGATCCGCATTTTGCACGCACGCGCCTGCTCGCCCTGGAAAACACCTGGCACGGCCGCGTACTGCCGATGGATTACCTGCGTTCCGCACACGACTTCGCCCGCGAGCACGGCCTGGCCTTCCACCTCGACGGCGCCCGCCTGTACAACGCGGCGGTCGCCGCCGGCGTGCCGGCGCGGGAGATCGCGCAACACTTCGACAGCGTGTCGGTGTGCCTGTCCAAGGGGCTCGGCGCGCCGGTCGGCTCGGTGCTGGTGGGGTCGGCGGCGCTGATAGACAAGGCGCGGCGCTGGCGCAAGGTGACCGGGGGTGGCTGGCGCCAGGCCGGCATGCTCGCGGCGGCCGGCCTCCATGCGCTCGACCATCACGTCGCGCGGCTGGCGGACGACCATGCCCGCGCCGCCCGGCTGGCGCGCCAGCTCGAGGCCGTGCCCGGCCTGCGCCTGCTCGGCCAGCACACCAACATGGTGTTCGTCGAAGTGCCGGCCGAATCCCTCCGCGACCTGGATGCGCACCTGCGCGCCGCCGGTATCCGCATCAGCATCGGCTACCTGCCGACGCTGCGCCTGGTCACGCACCTGGACGTGGACGATGCCGGTATCGACCGCACGGTGCGGGCCTTCGCCGGCTTCTTCGGCGGCTGAGGCTGGACCGGGCCTTCCTGGCGGAAAGGGACGTTCATGATGAAGCCTGCCGCTACGCCGTCCCTGGCCATCGCGTACGGATCAGGGCGTGCCGCGGCCACGTGGCCGGCAGGGGCACTCGACGTTGTACGACTTCGACACGCTGGCCCGCGACGTCGGATGGCGGGCCTCAGGCGGCGCCGCGGATGAAGTCGCGCACCTGCGGGTAGACCAGCTCGCGCCAGCGCCGGCCACTGAAGATGCCGTAGTGGCCGGCCCCCTCGACCACCCGGTGTGCGCGGCGGCCGGCCGGAATGCCGGTGCACAGCCCGTGGGCTGCCTCGGTCTGGCCCAGGCCGGAGATGTCGTCCAGCTCGCCCTCGATGGTCAGCAGGGCACTGCGGGTGATGGCGCCGGGATCGACGCGCTCGCCGGCCACCTCCCACAGCCCGCGCGGCAGCAGGCATTGCTGGAACACCGTGTCGATCGTGTCCAGGTAGTAGCCGGCCGGCATGTCCAGCACTGCGTTGTATTCGTCGTAGAAGCGCCGGTGCGCCTCGGCGTCGTCCAGATCGCCACGCAGCAGGTCGAGGTAGTAGTCCCAGTGCGACGTGAGGTGCCGGCCGGGGTTCATGGCCACGAAGCCGGCGTGCTGGAGGAAGCCCGGATACACCCGGCGCCCGCGGCCCGGATAGTTGGCGGGCACCGTATGGATCAGGTTGGCCTCGAACCAGGAAAGCGGCTGGGTCGTGGCGAGGTCGTTGACGCGCGTGGGGCTGCGCCGGGGGTCGATCGGCCCACCCATCATCACCAGGCTGCATGGCGTCGGCTCGCCGCGTGCGGCCATCAGCGACACCGCGGCCAGGACCGGCACCGTCGGCTGGCACACCGAGATCACGTGCAGCCGGTCGGCACCGATGTGGCGGATGAAGCGTTCGACGTAGGCGACGTAGTCGTCCAGCCGGAACATGCCCGCTTCCGCCGGCACCATGCGCGCGTCCACCCAGTCGGTGACGTAGACCTTGTGGTCGCGCAGCAGCGTGCGCACGGTGTCTCGCAGCAGGGTGGCGTGATGGCCGGACAGCGGCGCCACCACCAGCACCACCGGCTGGCGGCGCATCGCCTCGATCACGGTCGGGTCGTCGCTGTAGCGCTTGAAGCGCTTGAGCTGGCAGAACGGCAGGTCGAGCGCGGTCTGCTCCACCACGGCCACGGTGTGCCCGCCGGCCTGGATCTCGTGGATGCCGAACGCCGGCTTCTCGTAGTCCTTGCCCAGCCGGTACATGAGCTCGCAGCCGGCCGCCCAGCGTGCCGCGCCCGGCCACTGCGCGAGCAGGCTGCCTGGTTCGCTGAACATCTTCGCGCTGGCCTGCGCGAAGTAGCTCATCGGGCCCATGAAGGCGCGCTGCCATTCGTGGAGTTGGTAGAGCATGGCTGCTGGAAGAGGGGCAAAGCGACATTCTAGTGGCTTTGCGCGGGAAATGGTGCGGCGCGTCAAGGCGCCTCCGACGGTGCGCACGATCGAGGAGCCGTTCGCGCTGAGCGTAGCCCGAAGGGCGCAGTCGAAACGCCAGCCTCAGGCCCCTGCGTCGCGCCGGCAAACCAGCAACACCTCGTCCACCCCCTCGACGTCGGACAATCCCTCGCGCCACTGCAACGGCTTCTGGAACCTCAGCCCGAGCGGCATGAACACGTGGTTGTACCACCACATCGCGCGCTCGCGCTGGTGCGTCAGGAACCACTGGCCCAGATCCAGCAGCCGCGAGGATTTCGGCTGCATGCCGTAGATCGCGCTGCGCTCCAGCACGAACCCGTGCGCGGCGAGCTTGGCCTCGATCGCGGCGGGTTCGTAGCGTCGGCAATGCCCGACGAATTCGTCGAACGCGGTCCAGGCATCGGCGTGCAGGGGCACCGACAGCAGCAGCGTCGCGCCCGGTGCGGCCACGCGCGCGAGTTCGTGCAGGGCAGCCTCGTCGTCGGCCACGTGCTCGAGGATGTCGAATGCGCACACCAGGTCGAACCGCGCGTCGGCGCAGGGCAGGGCACCGATCATGCCGTGCAGTGCACAGGCGCCCCGTGCGCGCAATTGCCGCAATGCCGCGTGGCTCAGGTCGACGAAGCAGGTGCCGTCCAGCGGCAGGCGGGGACGCAGGCCGGGCGCGACTTCCAGCCGGCGCGGCGCGGTCGCGACCAGTTCGCGCAGCAGCGGCCAGGTGTTGAAGCGTTCGGGATCGACCAGCTGCGCCTGCGCCCACAGCGCTTCGTAGAAACCGCGGTTGACGCGGAGCAGTTCGGCATCGTTGCGGACGGGGGCGGAGGCGGCCATGCGTCCTTGTACAGCAAGCGCGGCCGGCGTGGGTGTGAAACGGCTAGCCGATCCGGTGCAGTTCGGTGCCCGCGGCCAGGTCGTGCAGGGCGCGGCGGCGCGGATCGAACAACGCCGGGGCGAAGCACAGCGCCCAGCCGGCGAGCACCGCCCACACCGCGCCGCGCAGGCCAAGCCAGGGTGCCAGGGCGAGCAGGAGCAACGGCAACGCAGCCACGACCACCCGCCCAAGCGCCTGTCCCGGCGACACCCTGCCGCCATCGGTGCCGACCACGCGGATGTGCCAGGGCCGCATGCCCAGCGTCTGCCCGCCGCGCCACCAGGAGACGCCGAAGTACGCGCCCACCACCAGGCCCTGCAGCGGCTGGTACCACCAGGCAATCGTGGCGTGCGCGCCGGCGGCCACCACCTGGCCGCCGGTGGCGAGCTGGCACAGCAGGCCCACGACCATCACGATGGCTACCACCGCGAGCAGGTCGTAGACCAGCGCGGCCAGGCGGCGCCACAGCGGACAGGAAATCGAAGCGTTGTCGTGCGATCGGGTCATCGGCGTTTCGCTTGCGCCCGTCGCGAAGCGCGGCGAGCATCTGCGCATGCAGGAAAAGAGCGCAAGTATCGCCGAAGCCGACCAGCGCAGCATTGCCGCCTTCCTCGAGCGGGTCTGGTCCGAAGACGGCCTGGCCGATCGCACCCTCGAAGCGTACCGGCAGGACCTGGAAGGACTCGCGCGCTGGCTCGCCGCGCGCGGGCGCAACCTCCAGACCGCGCGGCGCGAGGACCTGTCGGCCTTCCACGGCAGCCAGGGCGCCGCGGTGCGTTCGATGGCGCGGCGCCAGTCCGCGTTCCGCCGCTATTACGGCCAGCTCGCGCGCGACACGCCGGGTTTCGAGGACCCGACCCTGCTGATCGAGCGCCCGCGCATGCCGCGCGGCCTGCCCAAGGCGCTGGCCGAGCGCGAGATCGAAGCGCTGTTGGCCGCGCCCGACGTGACCACCACGCTGGGGCTGCGCGACCGCGCGATGCTGGAACTGATGTACGCCTCCGGCCTGCGCGTGTCCGAACTGGTGGAGCTGCCGCTGGCCGCGCTCAACACCCGCCAGGGCGTGCTGCGCATTACCGGCAAGGGCGGCAAGGACCGGCTGGTGCCGGTTGGCGAGGTCGCGCTGGAGCATATCGAGGCCTATCTCGCCGGCGCGCGGCCGCAGCTCGCCCAGGGGCGCCAGCCGGCGGCGCTGTTCCTCAGCCGGCGCGGCGAGGGCATGACGCGGCAGATGTTCTGGACGCTGGTCAAGCGCCATGCGCTGGCCGTCGGCATCGAGGGCAAGCGCATCTCCCCGCACGTGCTGCGCCATTCCTTCGCCACCCACCTGCTCAACCACGGCGCCGATCTGCGCGCACTGCAGCTGCTGCTGGGGCATGCCTCGCTGAGCACCACCCAGATCTACACCCTGGTGGCGAAGGAAGGGCTCAAGCGCCTGCACGCGCGCCACCACCCGCGCGGCTGAGTCGATCCCTGGGCGCGACGGTCGGTACCGGGTCGGACCGCCCGGCCGGCCGCACCGGCATGGCGCGCACACTTGCCGCTAACGCCGCTGTGCCAGAATCGGCCCCGACCGCCGCTTCCCCACACGCGGCCACGAGGTTCCCGATGTTCAAGAAGCTTTCCGCCGCGCTGCTCGCCGGCACCTTCGCGCTCGCCGCCTGTGCCGCCGATCAGCAGGACGGCGTCGCCCCCGGCAGCGCGACCGATCCGGCCACCGTGCAGGTGGTGCGCACTGCCCTGAAGAACCTTGCCCCCGGCGTGCGGTTCGACGAAATCGCCCCCTCGCCGCTGCCGGGTTTCTACCAGGTCATCGCCTCGGGGCAGCTGGTCTACGTCAGCACCGACGGCAAGTACATGCTCAACGGCGACGTGGTCGATCTCGGCGCGAAGGAAAACCTCAGCGATCGCGCCTGGGCGGGCTTCCGCAAGGCCCAGCTGGCCAAGGTGCCGGCGTCGCAGCGCATCGTGTTCGCGCCGCCGCACCCGAAGTACACCGTTACCGTGTTCTCCGACGTCAACTGCGGCTACTGCCGCATGTTCCATTCGCATATCAAGCAGCTCAACGAGGAAGGCATCGCGGTCGAGTACCTGGCCTGGCCCCGCGAGGGCGTGACCGACACCGCCGGCCTCCCCACCAACACCTACAAGGAGATGGTCTCGGTCTGGTGCGCCGCCGACCGCAAGGCCGCCTTCACCGCGGCCAAGCAGGGCAAGGCGCCCAAGGCGGCCGACTGCCCCAATCCGGTCAAGGACGAGTTCGACCTGGGCGTGAAACTGGGCGTGACCGGGACGCCGATGATCGTGGGTCCCGATGGCATGGTGCTGGGTGGCTACGTGCCGCCGGACAAGCTGCTGAAGCTGCTCGAAAAAGGCAGCTGACCTCCCATGGTCGCGCCCTCGGGCGCGACCGGGATGGTGGTCGCGCCGGGGCGTTCTGCCGCCATGGACCAGGCCGCCTGATCGACTGCCGCCGGCGGCCCGTAGACGGGTCACCCGGCGGCATCGGGTAGAATAGGGCGCTTTCCTTCCACGCGCCGAATCCCCCCGCATGATCGCTTTCGACGGGCAGAGCGCCCTTTCGCCGTTTCGCCTGGACCGCCTGAACGCCCGCCTCGATGCGGTGCACCGCGGCGTACGTGTCCAGGCCTCCTGGTTCGTCTACGTGCTCGATGCCGGCCACGCGCCCGAAGGCGCCGAACGCAGGCGCCTGCTGGAAGTGCTGGAGGCCAGGGACGCCACGCCCGAGTCCGCCACGCTGTGGACGGTGCCGCGGCTGGGGACCATTTCGCCCTGGTCGAGCAAGGCCACGGACATCCTGCACGGTGCCGGCTTCGACGTGCGCCGCGTCGAGCGCGGCATCGCCTGGCAGGTGGCCGGCCTGCCGGACGCCGGTACGCCTGACCACGAGGCCGTGCTGGCGGTGCTCCACGACCCGATGACCGAGTCGGTGCTGACCGATCTGGACCAGGCGCAGGGCCTGTTCCTGGCCGGCACGCCGGGCGACCTAGTGCACATCGAACTGGGCGGCGACCCACGCGCGGCGCTCGCCGCCGCCAACGCCCGCCTGGGCCTGGCCCTGGCCGATGACGAGATCGAGTACCTGGCGGAACGCTACGCCGAGCTGGGCCGCGACCCCACCGACGCCGAACTGTTCATGTTCGCCCAGGCCAATTCCGAGCACTGCCGCCACAAGGTGTTCAACGCCAGCTGGACGATCGATGGCGAGGAACAGGACAAGAGCCTGTTCGCCATGATCAAGCACACGCACCAGCGCTCGCCCGCGCACACGCTGTCGGCCTACAAGGACAACGCCGCGGTAATCGAGGGCCACCACGGGCGGCGGTTCTTCACCGATGGCGAGGGGGCCTGGCGCCAGCACGATGAACAGGTCGACTACGCGATCAAGGTCGAGACGCACAACCATCCGACCGCGATCGCCCCCTGGCCCGGTGCGGCCACCGGTGCGGGTGGCGAGATCCGCGACGAGGGCGCGACCGGCCGCGGGGCCAAGCCGAAGGCCGGCCTGACCGGCTTCTCGGTGTCCGACCTGCGCATCCCCGGCGCGCCGCAGCCGTGGGAGGTGAACCGCCCGCTGCCGCCGCGGATGGCCAGCGCCTTCGAGATCATGCGCGACGGCCCGCTCGGCGCCGCCGCGTTCAACAACGAATTCGGCCGCCCCTGCCTGGGTGGCTACTTCCGCACCTACGAGCACGAGACCGGCGAAGCCGGCGTGCGTCGCGGCTACGACAAGCCGATCATGATCGCCGGCGGCCTGGCCAACATCCGCCATGACCACGTGCAGAAGCGCGAGATCCAGCCAGGCCACGCGGTGATCGTGCTGGGCGGCCCGGCCATGCTGATCGGCCTGGGCGGAGGCGCGGCGTCCTCGGTTGCTTCCGGCGCCTCCAGCGCGGAGCTCGATTTCGCCTCGGTCCAGCGCGACAACGCCGAGATGGAGCGGCGCTGCCAGCAGGTGATCGACAGCTGCTGGATGCGTGGCGAGGCCAACCCGATCGTCAGCATCCACGACGTCGGCGCCGGCGGCCTGTCCAACGCGATCCCCGAGCTGCTCAACGACGCGGGCGTCGGCGGGGAGATCGACCTGTCCAGGGTGCCCTGCGATGACCCCTCGCTGTCGCCCATGCAGGTGTGGAGCAACGAATCGCAGGAACGCTACGTGCTCGGCATCGCGCCGCAAGACCTCGCCGAGTTCGAGGCCTACTGCAAGCGCGAACGCTGCCCCTACGCGGTGGTCGGCACCGCCACCGCCGAGCGTACGCTGCGCGTGACCGACCCGCGCCGCGCCCTCACCGTGATCGACCTGCCGATGGACGTGCTGTTCGGCAAGCCGCCCCGCATGCACCGGGATGCGCAGCGGATCAAGCCGCGCGTGGACCTGTTGCCGGACCTGTCCGGCATCGGCATGGACGAGGCCGTGCAGCGCGTGCTGCACCTGCCGACCGTCGGCAGCAAGAATTTCCTGATCACCATCGGCGACCGCACCGTCGGCGGCCTCAACCACCGCGACCCGATGGTCGGCCCGTGGCAGGTGCCGGTGGCCGACTGCGCGGTCACGCTGACCGACTTCGACGGCTACCAGGGCGAGGCCATGGCGATGGCCGAGCGCGCGCCGGTGGCGCTGCTCTCCAGCGCCGACGCCGCGCGACTGGCGGTCGGCGAGGCGATCACCAACCTGGCCGCAGCACCGATCGCTTCACTGGGGGAGATTCGCCTGTCGGCCAACTGGATGGCCGCGGTCAACCACCCGGGCGAAGACGCCGCCCTGTTCGACGCGGTCAAGGCGGTGGGCATGGAGCTGTGCCCGGCGCTGGACATCGCCATTCCGGTCGGCAAGGACTCGCTCTCCATGCAGACCGTGTGGCAGGACGGCGAGCAAGCGCAGCGTACGGTGGCGCCGGTGTCGCTGGTGATCACCGGCTTCGCGCGGGTCGACGACGTGCGTCGCACGCTCACGCCGCAGATCAAGCTTGACCGCGGCGACTCCGACCTTTGGCTGCTCGACCTGGGGGCCGGCCGTGATCGACTGGGCGGCTCGGTGCTGACCCAGGTGTTCAACCGCGGCGGCGGCGTGCCGCCGGACCTGGATGATCCCAAGCGCCTGCGCGCACTGTTCGAGCTGGTGCAGGAAGCCAACCGCGCCGGGCTGGTGCTGGCCTATCACGACCGCTCCGATGGCGGCGTGCTGGTGACCCTGCTGGAGATGGCCTTCGCTGGCCATTGCGGCCTGGAGATCCACCTGGACGGCTGGGCCGAGGCGACGCTGCGCGCACTGTTCAACGAGGAACTCGGTGCAGTGCTGCAGGTGGCCCGCGCCAACCGCGAGGCGTTCGAGGCACTGCTGGTCAAGCATGGCCTGGCTGGCATGAGTCACCGCATCGGCCGGCCCAAGGAAAAGCTCGGCATCAAGCTCTTCCTGGGCAACGAGACCGTGTTCAAGTGGAACTGGACGCAGCTGTTCGGCGCCTGGAACCAGACCAGCCATGCCATGCAGTGCCGCCGCGACAATCCGGCCAGCGCCAACGCCGAACTGGAGTGGCGCCTGGACGACGCCGATCCGGGCGTGAGCCCGAAGCTCAGCTTCAACCCGGCCGAGGACGTCGCCGCGGCGTACATCGGCCAGGGCGCGCGGCCGCGCGTGGCCATCCTGCGCGAGCAGGGCGTCAACGGCCAGGTCGAAATGGCCGCAGCGTTCACCCGCGCCGGCTTCGACGCGGTCGACGTGCACATGTCCGACCTCGCCAGCGGTCGCCACAAGCTGGCCGACTTCCGCGGCTTCGCCGCCTGCGGCGGTTTCTCCTATGGCGACGTGCTCGGTGCCGGCCGCGGCTGGGCCACCTCGATCCTGTACAACGATGCAATGCGCGCGCAGTTCGAGGCGTTCTTCAACGATCCCTCGAAGTTCGCGCTGGGCGCCTGCAACGGCTGCCAGATGCTGTCGCAGCTGAAGGACATCATCCCCGGCGCCAAGCACTGGCCGAAGTTCGTGCGCAACGCCTCCGAGCAGTACGAGGCGCGCCTGGCGACGCTCGAGGTGCTCGACTCGCCGAGCCTGTTCTTCAAGGGCATGGCCGGCTCGCGCATCCCGGTGGCGGTGGCGCACGGCGAGGGCCGGGTCAGCTTCCCCTACGCCTGCAGCCCGTCCAAGGCGCAGGCGGCGGTGCGCTTCGTCGACAACCGCGGCCGTCCGACCGAGAACTACCCGCTCAACCCGAACGGGTCGCCGGGCGGCCTAGCCGGCTTCACGGCGGCCGACGGGCGCGTGACGATCCTGATGCCGCACCCGGAGCGGGTGTTCCGCACCGTGCAGCTGAGCTGGCATCCGGAGAGCTGGGGCGAGGACTCGCCGTGGATGCGCATGTTCCGCAATGCGCGGGTGTGGTGCGGCTGAGCGGGTATCGCCGGTGAAAGCGGGCGTGACCGCCCGCTGGGTTTACGCGCCGGCCTGGCTGCTGGCACTGGCCGTGTTGCCGTGGTGGTTGGGGCTGCCCTTGTTGCTGGCGATCGCGGCGGTGCTGCTGTTCGCCACCGATCGCCTGGAGAGGCACGCGCCACTGCTGCGCCGGGCCCTGCGCTGGGGCCTGCCCGGCGTGCTTTTCGCGTTGCAGCGGGCGCTGGGCGGCGGCGCTTTCGCCTGGGCGATGGCGCTGCTGGGCGCGCTGGCCGGGTTCACCCTGCTGGCCGGCCTGGAGGCCTGGCTCGATCGCGGGCGGCGCGAGCAGGTCGCGCAACCGGAACTGCGCGACTGGCCGAGCCTGGCGCTGGCGCCGATCGGGCCGACGGCGGAGGTCGTGGAGCTGGCGCCACCGCAGTGGTGCGAAGGCATCTGCCCGGACCCGCGAGGCGGCGAGGCCCGCTGGGATTCGGGCCGCTTCGTGCTGGCCGACGCGACGGTGGAACGTGTGCAGGCGTGGGCGTCGTTCAGTCCCGATGGTCGCTGGTTCATTGCGCGCACGTCGCGTGGTGTCTTGCTGCTCGACCGCGACCATGGGCGCGACTATCGCTTGCGTGGATGGGAGCTGTGTGGGTGGCACGACGGTCCGTGGCTGGCTCGCGGGACCGGGCCTGCGATGGCCTGGCGCGAAGTTTTGGGTAGCCGCTGACCTTGCTCGCTTTCCCCGTGGGTGGGCGTGCGGGGGCGTGCGGAGGCGTGGCTCGCCTCGGACTTGATTGGGAAAAGAGCAAGAGCTTTCGGACGCCGGTCGGCGCCCGAGTCACTTTCTCTTGCTTGCCCAAGAGAAAGTAACCAAAGAGAAGGGCACCCCGATGGCGCGCCCTTCGGGTGCGCGTGCGGGTGGCGGGGTTTTTCGACGGGGCTCGAAGCCCCGACGAAAAACTGGCCGGCGTCCTGCCGGCCACCCTTCGGGCCTTTTCACCACCCGCCCGCCGCGCCATAGGGGACCCGGAAGAGCAGCGCGCTTCCGGCGCGCACTTTTCAGAAGAGCGAAAGGCGGAGCGAAAGGCAGAGCGAAAGGCAGAGCGAAAGGCAGAGCGGGAGGCAGAACGGGAGGCAGAACGGGAGGCGTAAACCTGCGGCGAACTGGCTCCCTCTCCCCTCCGGGGAGAGGGTTGGGGTGAGGGGCCGGGGCTCGCGGGAAACCCGCAGGCAGTTCTCCCGCCTCCTCACCTCCCGCATACTTGCCGGGTGTCTACCCCCATTCCCCTCGCACGGATGCTGCCAGTCAGCGTGATCGTGGTGTGTGCCGACAGCGGCCCATCCCTGCGCGACTGCGTGCAGCGGGCGCTCGACAGTACGGTGCCGCTGGAGCTGATCCTGATCGACAATGGCTCGGACGACGGGATGCCGCAGTCGATCGAACGCGATCACGCCGCCGAGCCGCGGCTCAAGGTGATCTACAACCGCGCCAACCTCGGCTTCGGCCCGGCGGTAAACCGCGCCGCCGCGGTGGCGAAGGGTGAACACCTGCTGGTGCTCAACCCCGACTGCCTGCTCGAACCCGGCACGCTGGCCCGCATGCTCGACGTCCTCGACGAGCATCCGCAGGCCGGCATCGTCGGCGCGGTGGTGTGCGCCGCCGACGGCACCCCGGACCCGGCCTCGTACCGGCGCGACCCGCTGCTGCGCCAGGCGCTGGCGACGCTGTTCGGCACGCGCGGCGGGATGAACATCGATGGCGGCATCCCGGGCGGTGTGGTCGGCGCCGAGGCGGTCTCCGGCGCGTTGATGCTGCTGCCGCGCAAGGTGTTCGAGCAGCTCGGCGGTTTCGACGAGGCCTACTTCCTGCATTGCGAGGACCTGGACCTGTGCCGGCGTGCCCGTGATGCGGGCTACGCGGTGTTGCTGGCGGGCGACGTGCGCGTGCTGCACGGCAAGGGTGGCTCGAGCCGCCACCGGCCGGTGTTCGTCAGCCGCCACAAGCACCGCGGCATGTGGCGGTGGTTCCGCAAGTTCGACCCCGCCGCGCGCAACCCGCTGGTGGCCGGCGTCGTGTGGCTGGGTATCTGGGCGCACTTCGCGGCGCAGGTGCCGGGGCAGCTCTGGCGCCTGGCCAGGGCGTCGCGCCGGGCGGCGTGACCCCGTGCCTCCCGCCATGACCGGCACCCGGCCGCGCACCTTCGCCGCCACGCTCGGCCTGCTCGCGCTGACTGCGGTGTGGGGCTCCACCTTCGTGCTGATCAAGGATGTGGTCGGCCGCATGCGGGTGGTCGATTTCCTCGCCGTGCGCTTTGCCGTGGCGGCGCTGGCGATGCTGGTGCTGTTCGCGCGCCCGGTGTGGCGGCTGCCGCGCGGGCAGGTCGGCCGCGCGCTGCTGCTGGGCGTCGTCTACGGTGCCGCCCAGTTGCTGCAGACCTGGGGCCTGAAGCTGATCGCGCCGAGCGTCAGCGGGTTCGCGACCGGCATGTATGTGGTGTTCACGCCGATCCTCGCCTGGCTGTTGCTGCGGGAGCGAGTCGCGGGCGTGGTCTGGCTGGCGGTGGTGCTGGCGACCGGCGGGCTGGCGCTGCTGTCGCTGCATGGCATCTCGGTCGACCCGGGCGTGTGGCTCACGCTGGCCTCGGCCGCGCTCTATGCCTTGCACATCGTGGGGCTGGGGCGCTGGTCGCGCGAGCAGGATGCGGTCGGCATGTCGGCGGTCCAGGTGGTGGCGATCGCCGTGATCTGCCTGCTCGCCACCGCGCCGCGGGGCCCGGCACTGCCGCCGGACGGACCGGCCTGGCTGGCGGTGCTGTACATGGCGCTGGTGGCCGGCGCCGGCGCCATGCTGGTGCAGACCTGGGCGCAGGCGCACCTGCCATCGGCACGCGCGGCGATCGTGATGACCACCGAGCCGGTGTTCGCCGCGGGCTTCGCGGTGGCGCTGGGCGTGGATGCGCCGAGCTGGCGCATGCTGGCCGGTGGCGCGCTGGTACTGGGCGCGATGTACCTGGTGGAGCTGGCGCCCCGGCCCGGTGTGGCGCTCGACGCCGAGGCCAGGCACCACGAGGTCTAGCGACCCGTGTAGCAGCGCACCCGTGCGCGACCCGGGTGCATGGCGGTCGCGCGGACTCGCGTGCTACGCGAATGCTTCAGCAGCAGCGCCCGCCGGTGCCCTTGTAGCGCGCCTCCTGCCGCTGGCGGAAGAAGGCCGGGTAGCTCGGCACCGGACGCTCCGGATGGTGGGCACGCAGGTGGCGTACGTAGGCGTCGTAGTCGGGTATGCCACAACACAGGCGCGCCGCCTGCACGGCCCGCGACCAGGCGGCGCCAAGCGAGCGCTTCATGGCGTGCTCCCCGCGGCAGCCTCGACCGGTACGTAGGGCTCCTCGTGCGCGGTCGGGTGGTGGGTGCGCCAGGCGCGCACGATCGTGCGCAGCGCGAACCCCACCATCGCCAGCACCAGCAGCATGAACAGGGCCGTCAGCGCCGCATCCACGTCGTTGTTGGTGACGATGCGCTGCATGTCCGCCGCGGTCTTCGCCGGCGCCAGCAAGCGCCCTTCGGCGGCGGCCGCCGCATACTTGTGCGCCGCGGCGGTAAAGCTGATCGGCCCGGCCAGCTTCTCGTAACCGGCCGTCAGCGTGCACACGATCAACCACAGCGCCGGGATCCCCGGCACCCACGCGTACCGCTCGCGCTTGAGCTTCACCACCACGACGGTAGCGAGCATCAGCGCGATCGCCGCCAGCATCTGGTTGGCGATGCCGAACAGCGGCCACAGCGTGTTGATGCCGCCCAGCGGGTCGACCGCCCCCTGGTAGAGGAAGTAGCCCCACAGTCCCACGCAGATGGCCGTGGCCAGCAGGTTGCCGGTCCACGAACCGGTCTGCTGCAGCGGCTTGTGGATGAGCCCGGCGATCTCCTGGATCATGAACCGGCCCACGCGCGTGCCTGCGTCCACCGTGGTGAGGATGAACAGCGCCTCGAACAGGATCGCGTAGTGGTACCAGAACGCCATCATGCCGCCGCCGGGCAGGATCTCGTGCAGCAGCCGCGCCATGCCCACCGCCAGCGTCGGTGCGCCGCCGGCGCGCGAGAGCACGCTGGCCTCGCCGATGTCTTTGGCCGTCTGCACGAGCTGCTCCGGCGTGACCACGAAGCCCCACTGGCTGATGGTCTGCGCGGCATGCTCGGCGGTCGTGCCGATCAGCGCCGCCGGCGAATTCATCGCGAAATACACCCCCGGGTGCAGCGAAGCGGCCGCCACCAGCGCCATGATCGCCACGAACGCCTCCATCAGCATGCCGCCATAGCCGACCAAGCGCGCCTCGCCCTCGTTGGCGAGCAGCTTCGGGGTGGTGCCCGAGGCGATGATCGAATGCCAGCCCGAGACCGCGCCGCAGGCGATGGTGATGAACAGGAACGGGAACAGGTCGCCCTGGAACACCGGCCCGGTGCCGTCGATGAAGCGCGTGACCGCGGCCATCTGCAACACCGGCGCGGCCAGGAAGATCGCCAGCGCCAGCAGCGCGATGGTGCCGATCTTGAGAAAGGTCGACAGGTAATCGCGTGGCGCCAGCAGCAGCCACACCGGCAGCACCGAGGCGCAGAAGCCGTAGCCGATCAACAGCCACGCCAGCGCCCTGGCGTCGAAGTCGAACAGCGGCGCCAGCGTGGCCGATGCGGCCACGTAGCGACCCAGCCAGATCGAGCCGAGCAGCAGCAATAGACCAATGATCGAGACCTCGAGGATGCGCCCGGGCCGCAGCCAGCGGAGGTACACGCCCATCAGCAGCGCGATCGGGATGGTGGCGGCCACCGTGAAGGTGCCCCACGGGCTGTGCGTGAGTGCCTTGACCACCACCAGCGCCAGTACCGCCAGCACGATCATCATCAGCACCAGCACGCCGAACATCGCCACCACGCCGGGCGCGGGACCGAGCTCCTCGCGCAGCATGTGGCCGAGCGAGCGCCCGTCGCGGCGCAACGACAGCGCCAGGATCATGAAGTCCTGCACCGCGCCGGCGAATACCACGCCGGCGAGGATCCACAGCGTGCCCGGCAGGTAGCCCATCTGCGCCGCCAGCACCGGGCCAACCAGCGGGCCGGCGCCGGCGATCGCGGCGAAATGGTGGCCGAACACCACCCACTTGTCGGTCGGCACGTAGTCCAGTCCGTCGGGGTGGCGCATCGCCGGTGTGGCCCGTCCCGGATCGAGCTGGAGCACGCAACGCTCGACGAAGCGCCCGTAGAAGCGGTAGCCGATCACGAACACGGCAATCGCCGCGGCGACCAGCCAGATCGCATTGATCGGCTCGCCGCGGCGCAGCGCCACCACGCCCAGGCAGTAGGCGCCGACGAAGGCGATCGATACCCATAGGATCCTGGCTGCGGGGCTGGCCGGAACGGAGAGACGGGTGGGCATGGCTTCTCCTCGACGGTGTCCGGCAAGGGTCGTCCCGTGCCGGCGGCCGGTCAATGCCCGGAGCGTTGCAGCTCTGTCGCGCCGAGCCCGGTGAGCCGACACGATCACGCCCCGGGCCGGGACGCCCGCGTAAACTCGGGCGTATCCCGACGTGGAGAAACCCCATGCGCCTGCATCCTGTCTGCCTCGGCCTGCTGCTGGCCGTTGCCGCGTCGCCGGTAGTCGCCGGCGGCCAGCTCGATGACCTGCTCAAGCAGCTCAAGCAGGGCACCCACGCCAGCGATGCCAGGCGCGGCGCCAGCCTGCCCAGCAGCGACATTGCCGCGGGCCTGAAGGAGGCCCTGGCCAAGGGCACCACCCATGCGATCAATTCGCTGGGACGGACCGACGGGTTCTGGGGCAACGCCAAGGTGCGCATCCCGTTGCCGGGTAAGCTGCAGCAGGTCGGCGAGCTTGCCCGCAAGCTGGGCCAGGGCGACAAGGTCGACGCCTTCCAGCTCAGCATGAACCGCGCCGCGGAAAAGGCCGTGCCGCAGGTGGCCGACATCTTCGGCGACGCCATCCGCAAGATGACGCTGCAGGACGCGCGCGGCATCCTGACCGGCGGCGACCACGCCGCCACCGACTTCTTCCGCCGCGTCGCCGGCGATGCGCTGACCGCGCGCATCCGGCCGATCGTCGCCGACGCGACCGACCGCGTCGGCGTGACGCAGAAGTACAAGGCATTCACGTCCGCCAGCGGTGGCGAGCTCGGCGGCATGCTCGGCGCGCTGGGCGGTGGCGGCGACAAGCGCAGTCCGCTGGACCTGGACGACTACGTGACCGCGCGGACGATCGACGGGCTGTTCACCGTGATCGGCGAACAGGAACAGGCCATCCGCAAGAATCCCGCGGCCCGCACGACCGAGCTGCTGAAGAAAGTGTTCGGCAGCCGCTGACTCCGACCCACCGACTCGCGAGGCCTTCGATGATCCGCGACATCCTCAAGATGGGCGACCCCCGCCTGACCCGCGTCGCGCCCAGCGTGCCGGCCGGGATGATCGGCAGCGCCGAGCTGGACCAGTTGATCCAGGACATGTTCGACACCATGGAGGCGGCCGGCGGCGTCGGCCTGGCCGCGCCCCAGATCGGCGTCGACCTGCAGCTGGTGATCTTCGGCTTCGAGCAGTCCGGGCGCTATCCGGAGGCGCCGCCGGTACCGCGCACGATCCTGCTCAATCCGCTGGTGTTGCCCCTTTCGCAGGACCTGGAGGAAGGCTGGGAAGGCTGCCTCTCGGTCCCCGGCCTGCGCGGCGCCGTGAGCCGCTTCTCGCTGATCCGCTACCAGGGCCTGGACCCCAGGGGCCAGCCGATCGACCGCACCGCCGAGGGCTTCCATGCCCGCGTGGTACAGCACGAGTGCGACCACCTGATCGGGCGGCTGTATCCCTCGCGGATCACCGACTTTTCGAAGTTCGGCTTCACCGACGTGCTGTTTCCCGGGCAACCGATGACGGAGGACTGAGCGATGCGCGCGATCTGGCACGACGCGGTGCTGGCCGACAGCGACGACACCGTCGTGGTCGAAGGCAACCATTACTTTCCCCCGGGTTCCCTGCGCATGGAGCACTTCCGCGCGAGCGACCACCACAGCACCTGCCCGTGGAAGGGCGAGGCGAGCTACTTCGACGTGGTGGTCGGGGACGCGGTCAACCCGGCCGCCGCCTGGTACTACCCCGATCCGAAGCCCGCCGCGGCGGAGATCGCCGGACGCGTGGCGTTCTGGCGCGGCGTGGACGTGCGCCCGTAGCACGCACCGCAAGCCGGCCCGTATCCTTGGCGCTCCACTGCCCGGGGGCTCCATGCAACCATCCGCACCCGCCGCGCCGTTGCGCGGCTTCCGCTACTACGACCTGCTGGTCGGCGGCATGGTCGCCGTGCTGCTGTGTTCCAACCTGATCGGGCCGGCCAAGGTCTGCACGGTGAGCTTGCCGGTGCTGGGCGCGCTGTCCTTCGGCGCGGGCAACCTGTTCTTCCCGGTCAGCTACATCTTCGGCGACGTGCTGACCGAGGTGTACGGCTACGCCCGCGCGCGCCGCGCGATCTGGGCAGGTTTCGGCGCGATGGTCTTCGCCACGGCAATGTCGCAGGCGATCATCCGCATGCCGCCCAGCCCGGCCGAGCCCTTCAACGCGCAGTTGCAGCCGGCGCTGGAAGTCGTGTTCGGCGGCACCTGGCGGATCGCGCTGGCGTCGATCGTCGCCTACTGGCTGGGCGACTTCGCCAACTCGTTCGTACTTGCACGCATGAAGCTGTGGACGCGCGGCCGCATGCTGTGGACGCGCACGATCGGCTCGACGCTGGTCGGGCAGGGCGTGGACAGCCTGACCTTCTACCCGATCGCCTTCACCGGCATCTGGGAGGGCCAGACCATCGTCAAGGTGATCGCCTTCAACTGGGCGATGAAGGTCGCGGTGGAAGTGGTGTTCACCCCGCTGACCTACGCGGTGGTCGGCTTCCTCAAGTCGCGCGAGGGCGTGGACACCTACGACGAGCACACCCACTTCACCCCGTTCAGCCTGAAGGACGAGGGTGAGCTCAAGCACTATGGCTGACGCGCGGCACGCGATCCCTCGAAACGCCGGCATCGACCTGCTGCGCGGCCTGGCGATCGTGTTCGTGCTGCTCAACCACCTGGGCCTGCCGATGCGTATCCCGCTGAAGGCCACCGCGCTGGCGGAGGTGCTGCCGGTGCGGTTGCTTCAGGCCCTCAACTACAACGGCTACGAGGCGGTGTTCGTGTTCTTCGTGATCTCAGGCTTCCTGATCGCGGGCAACGCGCTGGGACGCTGGGGCAGTCTGGCCGGCATCGATCCGAAAGCGTTCTACGCCCGCCGCTTCGCGCGGATCGTCCCCTGCCTGGTCGCGCTGCTGGCGGTACTCGCCGTGCTGCACGTCATGGGGATGCCGGACTACACCATCCATCGCGAGGGGCAGTCGCTGGGGCGCGCGTTGCTCGCGGCGCTGGGCCTGCACCTGAACTGGTACGAAGGCCATGCCGGCTACTTGCCGGGTAGCTGGGACGTGCTGTGGTCGCTGTCGATCGAGGAGGCCTTCTATCTCGGCTTTCCGCTGGCCTGCCTGCTGGTGCGGCGCAGCTGGGCGCTGGTGCCGTTGCTGCTTGCGCTGGCGCTGTCGCTGCCCTGGACCCGCGCCGCACTCGGCGGCAACGAGATCTGGCAGGAGAAGGCCTACCTGCCGGGCATGGCGGCGATCGCCACCGGCGTGCTCGGGGCGCTGTGGTTCGCCCGCGACCCACGCATGTCCCCGCTCGCCTGGCGCCTCTTGCGCTGGACCGGTGCGCTCGGCCTGATCGGCGCCACGTTGGGTGGACACTGGCTCTGGCCATGGCTCCACGAAGGCGTGATGCTGCTGCTCACCGGCTCGACCCTGGCGCTGTTGCTCGCCTTCCGGCGCCAACCACCCCGCGTGCCGCGTGGCCTGCGCTGGCTGTGCCACTGGGGCCGGCTCAGCTACGAGATCTACCTGAGCCACATGTTCGTGGTATTCGCACTGGTGCGGGTCTTTCGATGGAGCGGTGCCGACGCGCGCCTGGGCTTCCTGTGGTACCTGCCGGCGTTCGGCTTGTGCTGGGGGCTCGGGGTGGTGGTCGCTCGCGGGTGGTCGGTGCCGTGCGAGCGCTGGCTGCGCAGGCGCCGGGCGCAGCCCGTGCCGGGTCCGGGCCCTGAAGCGACTGCGGTGAGCTGACCCGGTCTCCACGCGCACGGGCGCAGGCTAGTGTCCACGCGCCCACCGGTGCCCCGGGTGGCGCGTGCGCATGAGGTACCCGCCATGCCCAACGCCCTCATCGACCAGGCCATCCTCGAACGGCGACCGCTGCGCTTCATCTACCACGGCAGCCTGCGGGTCGTGGAGCCCCAGTGTCACGGCAGGGGCCACCGGGGAACCGAGTTGCTCCGTGGCTGCCAGGTCAATGGTGGCCGCCCGATCGAGCGATTGTTCGACGTCGCCCAGATGGCCGAACTGGCCTTGCTGGACGGGCACTTCGGCGCGCCGGGCCCGCACTACAAGCGGGGCGATTCAGTCATGGCCGAGATCTTCGGCCAGTTGTGAGGGCGCCGCGCCGCCGGCCACCGCTGCACATTGCCCGTTGAACATCGAAGCCACGCCACCGCCGGGCTCTACCAGGCACTGGAGTGCTGCACGAGAAGCCGTATCCGCGGACGCGGTAGCCCGGGATTCCGCTCCCGCTTGGCTGGGCAGTGGGCCGGGCGCCCGGTTCCTCAGACGGCTCGCGCGAGGCCGGTGGCCGCCTTGCGCAACCGGTACCAGTAGCTGGCGACCCGAAGACAGGACAGCGGGTAGCCCACCAGCCAGAGCGGGTTCAGAAGCGAATACGGCAGTGGCCGCTTTAGCCAGCGCGCAACCTTCTCCGCGGGCTCGGGGAAGAACCAGTCCGGCAGCGTCACTCCCATCAGCATGAGAGCCAGCGAGGTCTCGACGGCAAAGGCTCCGCATACCTGCCAGAACACGACATGGAACAGAGCCGGCTGATCCTGGGGCGAGAGCTCGGCGTCGCGGGCGAATTGCCGGAACCCGGCCGGGTCAAGCCCGACCTCTGTCCAGGCATATGACATGGCTTCCCAGACCTTCTCCCGGTGCACCAGACCCTCCTTCCTTCGCCGGAAAACCTGCTTGCGCGGCGCGTGTCGCCGCCCGGATGGCCAGGCACGACCTGATCGATCAGCGCACAGCCAGACTGCGGAGCACGGCATGTCCCGGGTCGGGGGTATGTCGTGAGCTCTCCATGGGCCTGGCGCTTGGTAATCCCCGGACCGGGGCATGGGCCCGGATACTCCGGTGCGCAGGCGGCAGCGTCAAGCTTCACCATGGGGCAGTGGCTCGCGGGCGGCTTGCCGCCTGCGCCAGCTACCGATCGACAGCCCACGGCGGAGTCGGGCTTTGATCCGTCGCGACCAGGAGGCCGCGGGATGGCCGGCCCGGGTGTCGCCGGGCCACGGCGAGGTCCTGGCCGGCTCGGGTCGTGCGTCAGGTGCGGCAGCGGTTGATCTGGTCGCGCAGGGCGTGGGCGGCTCCGCGGGCGGCGGTGGCGAAGTCTTCGTCGTGGCCTGCATAGAGGATGGCGCGCGAGGAACTGATCATCAGGCCGGCGCCATCGGCGGCGCGGCCGTGCCGCAGGACCGCCTCGACGTCGCCGCCCTGGGCGCCGATGCCGGGGACGAGCAGGGGCATGTCGCCGACCAGGGCGCGCACCTGGGCCAGTTGTTCGGGCCAGGTGGCGCCGGTCACCAGTGCGCAGTTGCCGTTGCCGTTCCAGTCGCGGGCGATGGTGCGGGCCAGGTGCTGATAGAGCGGGAGGCGCTCGCCAGCGGGGCCCTCGACGATCAGGTCCTGCAGGTCGGCGGCGCCAGGATTGGAGGTGTGGCAGAGCAGGATCACGCCCTTGTCGGCCCGGTCGAGGAACGGCTGGATCGAGTCGCGGCCGAGGTACGGGTTCAGGGTGACCGCGTCGGCCCGGTAGCGCTCGAAGGCTTCGGTGGCGTAGTGCTGCGCCGTGGAGCCGATGTCGCCGCGCTTGGCGTCGAGGATCACCGGGATGCCCGGGTGGGCGTCGTGGATGTGGGTGATCAGGCGCTCGAGCGCGTCCTCGGCGCGCAGGGCGGCGAAGTGGGCGATCTGGGGCTTGTAGGCGCAGACCAGGTCGGCGGTGGCGTCGACGATGGCACGGCAGAAGGTGTAGACCGCGTCGGAGTCGTCGCGCAGGTGGGCGGGGAACTTGGCCGGCTCGGGGTCGAGGCCGACGCAGACGAGGGAGTCATTGCGCTGCCATGCCTGGTGCAGGGACTGCATGAAGTGCATGGGGCGGCTCCTCGCTGGTCGTGTAGTTGTCTTTCGCTCGATGGTGCTGCCGGGCCGGGCCGGCCCCTCGCCCCAGCCCTCTCCCCGGCGGGGAGAGGGAGCAGGTCGGAGGGGCAAGCGGTCTTACGCCAGCTTCTTGTACTTCACCCGCTTCGGACCGGCCTCGTCGCCCAGGCGGCGCTTCTTGTCGGCTTCGTACTCGTTGTAGTTGCCGGGGAAGAACTCCACGTGCGAGTCGCCCTCGAAGGCGATGATGTGGGTGGCGATGCGGTCCAGGAACCAGCGGTCATGCGAGATGACCACCGCGCAGCCGGGGAACTCCAGCAGCGCATCTTCCAGCGCGCGCAGGGTTTCCACGTCCAGGTCGTTGGACGGCTCGTCGAGCAGCAGCACGTTGCCGCCCTGCAGCAGGGTCTTGGCCATGTGCAGGCGGCCGCGCTCGCCGCCGGACAGGTTGCCGACGATCTTCTGCTGGTCGGTGCCCTTGAAGTTGAAGCGGCCGATGTAGGCGCGCGACTGGATCTCGAAGTTGCCGATGGTGAGGATGTCCGAGCCACCGGAGACCTCCTGCCAGACGTTGTTCTTGGCATCGAGCGCATCGCGCGACTGGTCGACGTAGGCGAGCTTGACGGTGTGGCCGAGCTTGACCTCGCCGTCGTCGGGCTTTTCCTTGCCGATGATCATCTTCATCAGGGTGGACTTGCCGGCGCCGTTGGGACCGATCACGCCGACGATCGCGCCGGCCGGGATCTTGAACGACAGGTCGTCGATCAGCAGGCGGTCGCCGAAGGACTTCGACACGTGCTTGAACTCGATCACCTCGTTGCCCAGGCGCTCGCCCGGCGGGATGAAGATCTCGTTGGTCTCGTTGCGGCGCTGGTACTCGACCGAGTTCAGCTCCTCGAAGCGGTTCAGGCGCGCCTTGCCCTTGGACTGGCGGCCCTTGGACGCCGAACGGATCCACTCCAGTTCCTTCTCGATCGCCTTCTGGCGCGACTTCTCCTGCTGGGCTTCCTGCTTGAGGCGCTGGTCCTTCTGTTCCAGCCACTCGGTGTAGTTGCCCTTCCACGGGATGCCGCGGCCGCGGTCGAGCTCGAGGATCCACTCGGCGGCATTGTCCAGGAAGTAGCGGTCATGGGTGACCGCCACCACGGTGCCGGGGTAGTCCTGCAGGAATTTCTCCAGCCAGTCGACCGACTCGGCGTCCAGGTGGTTGGTCGGCTCGTCGAGCAGCAGCATGTCCGGCTTGGACAGCAGCAGGCGGCACAGCGCGACACGGCGCTTCTCGCCGCCGGAGAGCGGGCCGACCTTGGCATCCCACGGCGGCAGCCGCAGCGCGTCGGCGGCCACTTCCAGCTGGCGCTCCAGCGCGTGCGCATCGTTGGCGGCGAGCAGGTTCTCCAGCTGTTCCTGTTCCTTGGCCAGCGCATCGAAGTCGGCGCCTTCCTCGGCGTAGGCGGCGTAGACCTCTTCCAGGCGCTTCTGCGCGTCGAGGATCTCGTGCACGCCTTCCTCGACCACTTCGCGCACGGTCTTGTCCGGGTCGAGCTGCGGCTCCTGCGCCAGGTAGCCGACCTTGATGCCCGGCTGCGGGCGCGCCTCGCCCTGGAAATCGGTATCCACGCCGGCCATGATCCGGAGCACCGTGGACTTGCCCGCGCCGTTCAGGCCCAGCAGGCCGATCTTGGCGCCGGGGAAGAAGCTGAGCGAGATGTCCTTGATGATCTGGCGCTTCGGCGGAACGGTCTTGCTCACCCCGTTCATGGTGTAGATGTACTGCATGGAACCTCCGGAGGCGTACGCCGCGGCCGCCCGCGGCAGCGGGCAGGGCGAGGGCGTCGATAAACGTTCAGTATAGCGGCTCGGCCGGTCCGGCCGCAGGTGCGGGCACCGTTGCCGCAGGGCCGCGGTCAGGTGGGAGACATGGCGGCCGCCGCCCCGGCGTTCAAGCCGTACGCGGGGGCTGCGCCTCAGCGCCTTTCGCTGTCGAGCATCGCCATCTGGGCGGGAGCGTAGCGCTCGCCGGCGGCGGCGCCCGGTGGCACCGCCGCCTCGATCGCGGCCAGGTCGTCGCTGCCCAGTGACACGGCCAGCGCGCCGAGCGCCTCCTCCAGCCGTGGCCGGGTCCGGGCGCCGACCAGCGGCACGATGTCGTCCCCCCGCGCCAGCACCCAGGCGATCGCCAGCTGCGCGACGCTGGCACCGCGCGACCGGGCGAGCGCGCGCAGGCGATCGACCAGTTCCAGGTTGTGCCCGAGGTTGGCGCCCTGGAAGCGCGGGCTGTGCTGGCGGAAATCACGTGGCTGCGGCTGGCGGTCCTTCGACCAGTGCCCGCTGATCAGCCCGCGCGAGAGCACGCCGTAGGCGGTCAGGCCGATGCCCAGTTCGCGGCAGGCCGGCAGGATCGCGTCCTCGATGCCGCGCGAGATCAGCGAGTACTCGATCTGCAGGTCGGCCACCGGCGTGACCGCGTGGGCGCGGCGGAGGGTATCGGCACCCACCTCGGACAACCCGAAGTGGCGCACGTAGCCGGCCTGGATCAGCTCGCCCACGGCGCCGGCGGTGTCCTCGACCGGCACGGCCGGGTCCAGCCGGGCGGGCCGGTAGATGTCCACGTAGTCGGTGCGCAGGCGGCGCAACGTATAGGCCAGCGCGCTCTTGACCGCCTGTGGCCGGGCGTCGTAACCCAGCCAGGCGCCGTCGGGCCCGCGCTGCGCGCCGAACTTCACGCTCAGGACGTAGCTGTCGCGCGGCCGGCCGGCGAGCGCTTCGGCCAGCAGCAGCTCGTGTGGCCCATGCCATAGAAGTCGCCGGTGTCGAGCAGGGTGACACCCGCTTCCAGCGCGGCATGGACGGTGGCGATGCTTTCGCCGCGGTCGGCCTCGCCGTAGAGATCGGACATGCCCATGCAGCCCAGGCCCAGGGCCGAGACCTGCGGGCCATGGCGGCCGAGTGTGCGTGCTTGCATGACATCCCTCCGGCGCGGTGCGAGGCGACCGGTATAGCAGCTGGCGCGTCCACGGCAAGCCATCGATCCGCACCCGCGCTGCCCCGTGGGCGCCACCGCCGTGCCACCCGGCCCGGCGAGGCTGGCGCGTCGCCTCCTGGGAAAGCGCCGATGGCCCTGACCGATCGTTCGATGCCCCGTCCCGCCATCATGCGCCGCCTGTGGTGGCAGCCGCGGCGGCGCTGGGTCGTGTTCCTGGTGGAGTTCGCCTGCTTCGGGATCAAGCAGGCCTCGGCGTGCCTGTTCGGCGGACTGATGGTGGCGCTGCTGCTGGCGACCTGGCGCTGGTATCCGGCGGGCGCGCCGCTGGCGCGTTACGACTTCCTCACCCTTGCCGCACTGGGCATCCAGCTCGCACTGCTCGCCAGCGGGCTGGAAACCCCGCGCGAGGCGCGGGTCATCGCGCTGTTCCACGTGGTCGGCACGCTGATGGAGCTGTTCAAGACCGCGGTGGGCTCCTGGACCTACCCGGAGGCATCGCTGCTGCGCCTGGGCGGGGTGCCGCTGTTCTCCGGCTTCATGTACGCCGCGGTGGGCAGCTACATCGCGCGCGCCTGGCGGCTGTTCGATTTCCGTTTCACCGGGCACCCGCGCCTGGCCCCCGCCGCCGTGCTGGCGTTCGGGATCTACCTCAATTTCTTCGCCCATCATTACCTGCCGGATGCACGGGCGTTGCTGTTCGTCGCGCTGGCCTTGCTGTTCCGGCGCACCTGGGTGCACTACCGCATCCGCCGCGTGCACCGGCGCATGCCGCTGCTGGTCGGCTTCGTGCTGGTGGCGCTGTTCATCTGGCTGGCGGAGAACGTGGGCACCTTCAGCCGCGCCTGGCTCTACCCGGCACAACGGCATGGCTGGTCGATGGTGCCGCCGGGCAAGCTCGGTTCGTGGCTGTTGCTGATGGTGATCAGCTACGTGATGGTGTGGGCGCTGCACCCACCGGATGGACGCCGGCGCGGGAAGTGAGCGCGGATGGGCACCGACCTGCGCTCAGCTGCCGGTCGTCGGGCGCTGCGGCCGCGCCGCCTCGAACAGCGTGCCGGCGGTGCGGGTGTGCAGCGACGCGGCGTCGTAGCCTTCGGGCAGCAGGCCGGCGATCTCCAGCATCACGGCCCCGTGCAACGCGGCCCAGATCTGGTGGCCGAGGATCGGCGCATCCGCCTCGACCGCGCCTTCGGCCGTGAGCACTTCCACGTGGGCGGCGATCGTGCGCCACATGCGCGCGTGCGCTTCCCGGTACGCCGGGTCGTCCCGATGGGTCTCCGGGTACTCGAACATCAACCGGTACGTGTCGGTCTCGCGGCGGGCGAAGGCGATGTAGGCATCGCGCACCGCCCGGCTGCGGGTGCGGCCGTCGCCGGGGCTGTCGAGCGCGCGCTCCAGCGCCTCGGAGAAGCGGTGCATGCCGCGGGTACGCACGGCCGTGATGATCTCCTCCTTGCCGGCGAAGTAGCGGTACGGCGTCATCGTGCCGCAACCGAGTTCGGCGGCGATGCGGCGCATGCTGACGGCGCCCGGGCCTTCCTCCACGAACAGCCGCGCGGCGGCCTGGCAGATCCGTTCGCGGAAGGCCTCGGTCTCCTGCGGGCTGAGCGCCTTGGGCATGTCAGCGCACGTGGAGGGTCTTGCGGAAGAACGCCAGCGCGTCCGCGAGGATGCGCGCATGGACCTGGGCGCGATCCACACCCGGCGGGTCGCTGCAGATCGGGCCGGCGTCCTTCGCCAGTGCCGCGGAGCAGGGCGCCAGGAAGACCCAGTGGTCGGCCTTCGGCACGGTGTGCGTGCGTACGACGGTCCGGGCCAGTGCACGCAGGTGCAGCGCGTTCGCCGAGGGCAGCAGCACGTGGTCGTTTTCGGCATACCAGAGATCGATCGGGCGATCGATCGCCGCGGCGCCGCCCGCGTCGAACACGAGCGCCAGCGGTGCCATCACGAAAGCGGCCTTCACGCGCGGGTCGGCGGTGGGCCCCCAGCGCGTGAAGTGCCGCTGCAGGTCGGCGAGGTAGCTGGCAGCCGCCTGCGCCGAAAGCTTCTGCGCCGCTTCGCAGGTGTCGACGTCGTCCGGGTGGCGCTGGCAATAGGTCAGGAAGCGATCGAACCGTGGCTTGGCCCCGACCACCAGCAGGCTGGCGTAGCCGCCGGCCGAAAACCCGCTCACGCCGATACGTGCCGGATCGATCCGCGACTTCCACTGCGGGTCGGCAAGCAGCGCACTGATGACCGCGTGCACCTCGATGGCGCGCCCTCCCAGCACGGTCGCATGGCCGGTGCCGCTCATGTCGTGGAAGTTGTCCTTGGGTTGCTCGAAGGTGGCCACGACGAAGCCATGCCGGGCGAGGTAGCTGGCCAGGTCGTGGTGGCCCAGGTCCGAGCCGCCGTGGCCGTGCGAGATCACGACCAGCGGCCAGTGGCCGGCAGCGACCGGGGCGCCCGGCGTCGCCGCGACGTCATAGGGGCCGATGGCCGTGGTGCCGTGCGTCGATGCGGTCGAGGGATAGAACACGAAACCCGGCGTGTGGCCGTGGTTGACCGGGTCGGGGAACGAGATCGGGCGGATGCCCACGCCCGCGGCGGGTGCCGCGGCCAAAGCCAGCGGAATCAGCAGCAGCGCGGCGGCCAGCAGAGGCCGGAGGCGACGGCCGCAGGCGAGCGGGCGCGCAAGGCGGGCGCGGAAGGCAGGTGTCATGGGGATCGGTCCTTGGGTTGCGTGCGGTGTACGGTACGGTGTACGTGATCTGCGCGCAAGTGGCCGCGGTGGCTGTGAATGCCCACGAGGGCTACACTTTTCGGCTCATCCCCGCACCCGACACCGAGGCGACGCATGTTCCCGAAGGATTGCACGATCGAAGGCTTCGACCCCGAGCTGGCCAAGGCCATCGCCGACGAAGCGCGCCGCCAGGAGGACCACGTCGAGCTGATCGCCTCGGAGAACTACGCCAGCCCGCGCGTGATGGAGGCGCAGGGCTCGGTGCTGACCAACAAGTACGCCGAGGGCTACCCGGGCAAGCGCTACTACGGTGGCTGTGAGTACGTGGACGTGGCCGAGCGCCTGGCCATCGAGCGCGTCAAGCAGCTGTTCGGCGCCACCTACGCCAACGTGCAGCCGCATTCGGGTTCGCAGGCCAACCAGGCGGTGTACCTGGCGCTGCTCTCGCCCGGCGACACCATCCTGGGCATGTCGCTCGCCCACGGCGGCCACCTGACCCACGGCGCCAAGGTCAACATCTCCGGCAAGCTGTTCAATGCCGTGCAGTACGGCGTGGATGACAAGGGCCTGATCGACTACGACGAAGTCCAGCGCCTGGCCAGCGAGCACAAGCCGAAGATGCTGGTCGGCGGTTTCTCGGCCTACTCGCAGGTGGTCGACTGGAAGCGCATGCGCGAGATCGCCGATTCGGTCGGCGCGATCTTCTTCGTCGACATGGCCCACGTGGCTGGCCTGGTCGCCGCCGGCGTGTATCCGAACCCGCTGCCGCACGCGCACGTGGTCACCTCGACCACCCACAAGACCCTGCGCGGCCCGCGCGGCGGCATCATCGTGGCCAAGGATCCGGGCGAGGAAATCGAGAAGAAGCTGCAGTCGATCGTCTTCCCGGGCATCCAGGGCGGCCCGCTGATGCACGTGATCGCCGCCAAGGCGGTGGCGTTCAAGGAGGCGCTGGAGCCGGGCTTCAAGACCTACCAGGCGCAGGTGGTCAAGAACGCGCAGGCGATGGCGAAGACCATCATCGAGCGCGGCTACAAGATCGTGTCGGGCGGCACCGAGAACCACCTGATGCTGGTCGACATGATCGGCAAGGGCGTCACCGGCAAGGACGCGGAGGCCGCACTGGGCAAGGCGCACATCACGGTCAACAAGAACGCCGTGCCGAACGACCCGCAGAAGCCCTTCGTCACCTCGGGCCTGCGCGTGGGCACCCCGGCCGTGACCACCCGCGGCTACAAGGAAGCCGACTGCGTGGAGCTGGCCAACTGGCTGTGCGACGTGCTCGACGCGCCGGGCGACGAGGCGGTGATCGCCAGGGTGCGCGAGAAGGTCGAGGCGCAGTGCAGGAAGTTCCCGGTCTACGGCTGATCGTTCCCGGATGCATTGCCCTTTCTGCCAGCACGAAGACACCCGCGTGATCGATTCGCGGCTGACCGAGGACGGCGCCACCGTGCGCCGTCGTCGCGAGTGCCCGCAGTGCGGCGAGCGCTTCAACACGTTCGAGACGGCGGAGCTCAAGCTGCCGGCGAT
Source organism: Frateuria sp. (assembly GCF_035695185.1). Taxonomy (GTDB): domain Bacteria; phylum Pseudomonadota; class Gammaproteobacteria; order Xanthomonadales; family Rhodanobacteraceae; genus Frateuria_A. The sequence goes on along the minus strand of NZ_DASSES010000219.1, from coordinate 30,508 downwards.
CGTCAAGAGCGGCCAGCGGCGCGAGGCGTTCGACGAGCGCAAGCTGCGAACGAGCTTCGAGCGGGCGCTGCAGAAGCGGCCGGTCGCCAGCCACGACGTCGACCAGGCCGTGCGCGAAATCGTCAACGACCTGCGCCGCAGCGGCGAGCGCGAAGTGCCCTCGCGCCAGGTCGGCGAACTGGTGATGCGCGAGCTGAAGAAGCTCGACCAGGTGGCGTATGTGCGTTTCGCCTCGGTCTACCGCAAGTTCGAGGACGTGCAGGCCTTCCGCGAGGAGATCGAAAAGCTCGAGCGGGACCTGCCGGGCCTGGATGGGCTGCAACTGCCGCTGCTGGGCGGCAGCAAACGGCCCGGCAAATAATCGCGGGCCCTTCGCGCCGGTGGACTGTGCCCTCCCGGCGACCCTTCCGCCATGGACACTCCGGGCATGACCGACGCGTTCTCCAGCATCGACCACCTGCACATGGCGCATGCCCTGCGCCTGGCCGAACGCGGGCTCCATTCCACCCAGCCGAACCCGCGCGTGGGTTGCGTGATCGCGCACGGTGAGCGGGTGGTCGGCAGCGGCTGGCACCGGCGCGCGGGCGAACCGCACGCGGAGGTGTTCGCGCTGCGCGAGGCGGGGTCGGCGGCCCGGGGCGCCACCGCCTACGTGACTCTGGAGCCCTGCGCCCATCACGGCCGCACGCCGCCGTGCGCCGATGCGCTGGTCGCCGCCGGTGTCGCGCGCGTGGTGATCGCGGCGGAGGACCCGTTTCCGCAGGTGGCGGGACAGGGTATCGAGCGGCTGCGCGCGGCCGGCATCGCGGTGCAGGACGGGCTGCTGCGCGAGCCCGCGCGGGAACTCAACATCGGCTTCTTCAGCCGCATCGAGCGCGGCCGCCCTTGGGTCCGGGTGAAGCTGGCGATGAGCATCGACGGACGCACCGCGCTGGCCCATGGCGAGTCGAAGTGGATCACCGGCGAGGCCGCGCGGGCCGACGTGCAGTACTGGCGCGCACGCAGCTCGGCCATCCTCACCGGCAGCGGCACCGTGCTCGCCGACGATCCCCGCCTGACGGCACGCCTGCCGGCACGGGAAGACGCCGACGGCCGCGCCGGCCCCGGCGAAGGGGACGGCGGGTCCGTGCGCCCGCGGGCACCGCTGCGGGTCATCCTTGACCGGCAGTTGCGTACGCCCGCCGGCAGCCACGTGCTCGACGCCTCGGCGCCGACCCTGCTCCTCCATGCACCCGCCGCGACCGTGCCGGCGCACCTGGCGGCGTGCGAGCGCGCCACGGTCCCGGAACGGGACGGGCGCCTGGACCTGCACCTCGCCCTGGCCGAGCTGGCCCGGCGCGAGATCAACGAGCTGCACGTCGAGGCCGGCCCCACGCTTTGTGGCGCCCTGTTCGCCGAGGGCCTGGCGGACGAGCTGTTGCTGTACGTCGCACCGGTGCTGCTCGGCGGCACGGCGCGGCCGCTGCTGCAGTTGCCACCGCTGGCATCGATGGCCGAGCGCTGGAATCTGCGCGTGCTGGACCAGCGGATGGTGGGGCAGGATTTGCGCCTGCAGCTGCGGCCGGCGGCCTGACCGGCGGCTGCCACCGCGGCAGGCCGGATCAGTGCAGGTAGGCGGGAAAGCGCGGTAGCGCCGCCACGTCGCGCGGATCGTGCGGAATCACCACCCTGGCGTGGGTGCGCGCCGCGATGGCCTCGAAGCGCCGCATGGAGGCCAGCGTCTGCGCGCGGTCCACGTTGATGCGCGGGACGCGGCGGAACCGGCGGTTGGCCCGGCTGTGATAGAGGTCGCCCGCCAGCAGCACGGTGCCGGCATGCGGCAGGCGCAACTCCAGCACCTGGTGGCCGGGCGTATGGCCGGGCATCAGCAGGATGCGCACGCTGCCGTCTCCAAAGACATTCATGTCACCGTCGATGATGCGCTTGCGTGCCGTCTTCCAGGCGCTGACGGGGGCCAGGCTCTCGAACGGCGGGGGCGCGCGGCCGGTGGCGGCGGCCAGCTCCCTGCGCTGCAGGATCCAGGTGGCGTGGCCGAACAGGTTGGCGTTGCCGGTGTGGTCCTCGTGCCAGTGCGAGAACGCGAGGAAGTCGATGTCCGCAGGGGCCAGGCCCAACTGCCGGAGCTGGTCGACCAGCCGGTGCGGCACGGTGGCGCGGATGCCCGGCGAGAGTTCCTTGCCCTGCGGGCTGGCGGCGATGGCGTCGCCCAGGCCGGTATCCCACAGCAGGTCGCCTTTCGGGTGGCGGATCAGGAAGCAGGGCACCGCCATCGCGCCCGACTTGCCGTCCGAGGCCCCGCTGTCGTCGAACATGCGCAGGTCGGTCAGCGTGAGATGGCCGCAGTCGAGGACGTACAGGCGGATCTCCGGCGCGGCATCGCCAGCGCGCGCGAGCGTGGCGAGGGCCAGCAGCAGCGTCGGCAGCAAGCCGCGCGCGACGCGGCGCAGGACAGATGGATTTCGCATGGCGGCGCGTCCTCAGCGGGCGAAATCGATCGCGAGCTTGCCGAAATGGCGACCCGCGGCCAGATGCTCGAACGCCTCGCGCAGCTGCGCGAAGCCGAAGACGCGATCGATCACCGGCTCCAGCCGGGTGGCTTCGATCGCCGCGACCATCCGCTCGTGCGCCTCCAGCGGCGCGACCGAGATGCCCTGCACGCGCACGCGCTTGAGCACCACCTGGGACACGGGCAGTGTCGCGTCCATCCCGCCGATCCAGCCGAGCACGGCGATGAAGCCGTGCATGCGTACGGCCTCCAGCGATTGCGCCAGGGTGGCCGCGCCGATCGTCTCGATCACCGCATCCACGCCCGTGCCGCCGGTCGCCTCGCGAATCAGCGCGCCCCACTGCGGGTGCGTCGAATAGTTGATGCCGATATCGGCGCCCAGCGCCTTGGCGCGCGCCAGCTTGTCGTCGCTGGACGACAGCACGATCGCCCGCGCGCCGCGCAGTTTCGCGAATTGCAACGCGAACAGCGATACGCCGCCCGTGCCGAGCAGCAGCACGGTCTGGCCGGTGGTGATGCGGGCCTCCTCCAGCGCCTGCCAGGCGGTGAGTGCGGCGATCGGCAGCGTGGCCGCCTGCAGGCTGTCCAGGTGGTCCGGTGCGCGCGCCAGCGAATACTGGTCGAAGCAGGCCAGCTCGCGCATCACGCCCGGATACGGGGCGCCGATTTCCGCGCCCTCCCATTCCGGCCGCATGGCGCCGGCGATCCAGCGCGACTTGTAGAACGTGGTGACGCGGTCGCCCGGCTTGAAGCGGGTCACCGCCTCGCCGACCTCCAGCACCGTGCCGGCGCCGTCGGACACCGGCACGATCGGCAGCTGCACACCGCGATACAGCTGTCCGCTGACCAGCATGTAGTCGCGGAAGTTGAGCGAGGCCGCCTCCATGCGGACCAGCACTTCGCCCGGGCCGGGGCGCGGGGCGGGGAGGTCGACCTGCTGCAGGTGGTCCAGATCGTAGGCGGAAAGCTCGATGGCACGCATGGCGTGGCTCCGTGGGAGAGGTGGCAGCTATGGTCGGGCCACCGCGCGATGGTGATAATCCACACGAATGGACGAACTTCTATTCACCCTATGAATCAATCGTTCGAACTCTCGCCGGCCCGGTTGCGCGAGCTGCGGGCCTTCGCGGCCGCCGCGCGGCGGCTCAATTTCTCCCGCGCCGCACACGAGGTCGGCTGCACGCCCTCGGTGCTCAGCCGGCGCATCGCGGCGCTGGAAGAGGCGGTCGGGCAGCGCCTGTTCCTGCGCACCACGCGGCGCATGGCGCTGACCGCGCGGGGCGAGCTGCTGCTGGCCCAATGGCAGCGCATGGAAGCGGCGATGGTCGATATGGCCACGGACCTGCGGCCTGCCGACGGCGCGCTCGCCGGACGGCTCTGCGTGCACCTGCCCTCCAATTACGGCCGCTACCGGGTCGCGCCGCTGCTGGCCAGCTTCATGCGCGCGCATCCCGGCGTGCGCATCGAGGCGGTCTACGACGACGGCTACGTGGACATGGTGGCGGGCCGGGTGGACCTGGCCATCCGCGTGGGCCGGCTCGCGGACGCCCAGCTGGTCGCGCGCCGCGTCGGCACGATGCGCATCTTTCCCTGCGCAACGCCCGACTACCTCGCCTCGGCCCCGGCACTGCGCGATCCGGCGGACCTGCGCGCGCACCGCTGCATCGCCTTCAGCGGCTACCGTACCGGCACACTGTGGCCGTTCGGCCAGGGCCGCCGCCGGCGTTCGGTGCGGATCGACCCGGTGCTGAGCTGCAACGATGCCCAGGCCATCCGCGACGCCGTGCTGGCCGGCGTTGGCATTGGCCTGCAGGGCGACTACATGGCCGACGCGCTGGTGGCCGCGGGGCAGCTGGTGGAGGTGCTGGCCGAGTGGCAGCTGCCCGCCATGCCGATTCATCTGTTGTGGCTGCCGGGGGCGGATCGTACGCCGGCGGTGCGACGCCTGATCGACCACCTGGCCGAAGCGCTGGCCGAGGCCCGGGCCGGCGCGTGATGCTAGACTTGCGCGGCCGGGTCTCCCGGCAATCGACGTCTTCAGGGCGGGGCGAAATTCCCCACCGGCGGTAGGTTCCGCAAGGAACGAGCCCGCGAGCGCTTCCGCTTCCCGGCGGGAGGTCAGCAGATCCGGTCTGATGCCGGAGCCGACGGTTGGATGCGAAACGGCATCCTCACAGTCCGGATGAAAGAAGACGGTCGCATGCGTGGCCCCGCGCCGCGCGTCGGCCTCATGCCTTGGGGCGTTCTCGCTTGCATCCTTGCGGAGAACGTTTCATGTCCCATCCTGCTTTTCCAATGCGCGCGGCCTCCCGCCGGGAGGTGCGCTGATGTTCACCGGCATCATCCAGACCGTGGGCTCCATCGCGCGGCTCGAACCGCGCGGCGGCGACGTGCGCCTGCACGTCGACACCGCGAACCTCGACCTGGCCGACGTACAGCTGGGCGATTCGATCGCCGTGTCCGGCGTGTGCCTCACCGCCATCGTGCTTGGCGAGCGCGGCTTCGCCGCCGATGTCTCCAACGAGACGCTGTCACTGACCACGCTGGGCCAGCTCAAGGCCGGCGATCCGGTGAATCTGGAAAAGGCGCTACGCCTGGCCGACCGGCTGGGCGGGCACCTGGTGTCCGGCCACGTCGACGGCGTCGGCAAGGTGGTCGCGGTGACGCCCGATGCGCGCTCGCAGCGCTGGACCTTCGAGGTGCCGGAAGCCCTTGCGCGCTACATCGCCGCCAAGGGCTCGATCTGCATCGACGGCACCAGCCTCACGGTCAACGAGGTGGCCGGCACGCGCTTTGGCGTGAACCTGATCCCGCACACGGTCGAGCACACCGCGTTCCACGCCCGCCGACCGGGCGATGCGGTGAACATCGAGGTGGACGTGATCGCGCGCTACGTCGAACGGCTGATCGGCAGCGGCCAGGCGCCCCGGCTGGACGAGGCCTTCCTCAAGCAGCACGGCTTCGCCTGACCTTCCACTCCTCCCCCTGCCAGGCAGGGGGAGATTGGGTGGGGGCTCTGGTCGGGATCAGAGCAAACCCCTCCCCGGCCCTCCCCTGCAAGCAGGGGAGGGAGACATTCACTCCAAGGTAGACCCATGCCTTTCAACACCATCCCCGAGATCCTCGAAGACCTCCGCGCCGGCCGCATGGTCGTGATCCTCGACGACGAGGACCGCGAGAACGAGGGCGACATCGTCATGGCCGCGCAGATGGTGCGGCCGGAGGACGTCAACTTCATGGTGCGCGAGGCGCGCGGCCTGCTGTGCCTGACCCTCACCGAGCAGCGCACGCGCCAGCTCGGCCTCAAGCCCATGGTCAGCGACAACACCTCGCCCTACCACACCAACTTCACCGTCTCGATCGAGGCGGCCGAGGGCGTGACCACCGGCATCTCGGCGCACGACCGCGCGCGCACGATCCAGGTGGCGGTCAAGTCCGATGCCCGGCCGCAGGATCTCTCGCAACCGGGCCACATTTTTCCGCTCACCGCGCAGCCGGGCGGCGTGCTCACCCGCGCCGGCCACACCGAGGCCGGCTGCGACCTGGCCGCGCTGGCCGGGCTGGAGCCGGCCGCCGTGCTGATCGAGATCCTGCACGAGGACGGCTCGATGGCACGCCGGCCGGAGCTGGAATTGTTCGCGCAGAAGCACGGCCTGAAGATCGGCACCATCGCCGACCTGATCCGCTACCGGCTGGAAACCGAGAAGACCATCCAGCGCGTGCACGAGGAGGACGTCGAGACCGAGTTCGGCCCGTTCCGCCTGGTCGCCTGGCACGATGCCATCCGCCACGGCCTGCATTACGCGCTGGTGCGCGGCACGGTCGACGATGGGACACCGGTACTGACCCGCGTGCACGTGCGCAACACGCTGTCGGATGTGCTTCACCTGACCCGCGAGGATCTGGGCCTGACCGTCACCAGTGCGCTGCGCCGCATTGCCGACGAAGGCCGCGGCGTGCTGCTGGTGCTCTCCGGCGAAGACACCGCCGACGCCTTGCTGGCGCGGCTCAAGCGCCAGCCGGTCGCGCTGGCGCCGGAGGATGCGCAGCAGCAGGAATGGCGCCAGCTCGGCCTGGGTGCGCAGATCCTCACCGACCTGGGTGTCCACAAGCTGTGCGTGATGGGAACGCCGCGCAGGCTGGTAGGCCTGGCGGGGTTCGACCTGGAAGTGGTCGGGTACGTGTGACGCGGGCGGTCCTTCGACTTCGGCCCTTCGGGCCTACGCTCAGGGCGAACGGCAAAGAGGACACCGTTCGCCCTGAGCGCGCGCCGCAGGCGGAGTCGGAGGGCCACCCGGGACCCACATGCCTTAGGATGACCCGCACTCCATTGCCATCAAGCCCCATGGCCCACGCCCGCATCCGCCTGATCGCCCCTTCCGGCTACGCCCACGACCCCGCCGCCATGGCGCGCGGCGTGGCGCGCCTGCGCGAAGCCGGCTGCACGGTCGAGGGCGTGGACGTGCTTGAACGCGCGCAACTGCGCTTCGCCGGCACCGATGCCGAACGTGCGGCCGATATCAACACACTCGCCACTCTCGACGATCTGCCGGACATCGCCCTGGTCACCCGCGGCGGCTACGGCGCCGCGCGCCTGCTCGGTCAACTCGATTACGGCGCCCTGCGCGAGCGCCTGGCCGGCTCCAGTCTCGCGCTGGTCGGCCACAGCGACTTCACCGCGCTGCAGCTGGCGTTGTACGCGCAGAGCCGCGTGCGCAGCTTCGCCGGCCCCTTGCTGGCGGACCTGGGCGCCGAGCCGTTCCCGACATTCACCTGGGAATGCTTCTGGCGCACGCTCGCCACGGAAGGCTCCGAGGCCACCTGGTCCCACGCCGGCGACGGCGAGGTGGACGTGCAGGGCATGCTGTGGGGCGGCAACCTGGCGGTGCTGTGCAGCCTGCTGGGCACGCCCTACTTTCCGGCCATCGAGGGCGGCATCCTGTTCGTCGAGGACCTGGGCGAGCCACCGTTCCGCATCGAGCGGCTGTTCTACCAGCTCAAGCTGGCCGGCGTGCTCGCGAGGCAGCGGGCATTGGTCGTTGGAGATTTCCACGCCTGCCGGCCGGGGCCGCGCGACAACGGCTACGACCTGGACGAGACGTTCGGCCAGTTGGCACGGATCGCCGGCATCCCGGTGATCCATGGCCTGCCGCACGGGCATGCCGCGCGGCAGCTCACCCTGCCGTTCGGCGGCCAGGCGCGGCTGCGCGCCAGCGGCGGCGAGGCGCGGCTGGAATACACCGGCTACCCCCATTTCGGCTCCTTCCCCCGCTTGCAGGGGGAGGCTGGGAGGAAGTAGCTCCCGCAGCGCGCAAAGAGCATCCCACCCCAACCCTCCCCAGGCAGTGAGGGCAGGGAGCACGGTTCTGGGCAGCCTTGCCGCCAAACCCGTAAAATACCCGGCCCCGCAAGGGCTTCCCGTCTGTCCAAGGATCCGCAATGAAGACCATCGAAGGCGACTTCGCCACGCCCACGGGCCGCTTCGCCATCGTCGCCGGCCGCTTCAACGGCTTCGTCGTCGAGCCGCTGGTGGCCGGTGCGCGCGATGCGCTGGTGCGCCACGGCGTGAAGGACGACGCGATCGACCTGGTCCGCGTGCCGGGCGCGTGGGAAATCGCGCTGGCCGCACACAAGCTCGCCAACTCGGGCAGCTATGCCGCAGTGATCGCGCTGGGCGCGGTGATCCGCGGTTCCACCCCGCATTTCGACTATGTCGCCGGCGAGTGCGCCAAGGGGCTGGCGCAGGCCGCCTACGCTTCGGGCGTACCGGTGGCGTTCGGCGTGCTCACCACCGACAGCATCGAACAGGCGATCGAGCGGGCCGGTACCAAGGCGGGCAACAAGGGCGCCGACGCGGCGCTCGCCGCGCTGGAAATGGCCAACCTGTACGGGAAGCTGTGATGAGCGCTCCGCAGGGCATCGACCTGGCCGCGCGTTCGCGCGCCCGCCGCCGCGCACTGCAGGCGCTCTACGCCTGGCAGCTGTCGGGCAGCCACATGAAGGCGGTGATCGACCAGTTCCGCCACGAGCAGGACATGGAAGTGGCCGACCAGGAGTACTTCGAGGATCTCCTGCACGGTGTCGAGCAGCACGTGGACGAGCTGGACACCGCGCTCAAGCCCTACGTCGACCGCGAAGTGGCGCAGATCGATCCGATCGAGCGCGCCGCACTGCGGCTGGCCGCGTACGAGCTGAAGTACCGTCTCGACGTGCCCTACCGCGTGGTGATCAACGAGGCGATCGAAGTGACCAAGCGCTTCGGCGCCGACCACGGGCACAGCTACGTCAACGGCGTGCTGGACAAGCTCGCCGGCGACCTGCGCGCGGCGGAGAAGGGCGCACGCTAGCTCCCGTCTCGTCCGGGCGGCGACCGCCGACCTGCATCTGACGGTAAGCGTCGTGCGCGAGCCGGGTCGGGACGTCGCGCCGAGGCTTGCAATCGCGTGCGTGCGGATGCTCTGCTTGCGCGTTCCGACCCCGACGGCCACGCCATGGAATTCCGCCTGATCGACCGCATCCGCGAACGCACCGCGCTGGCGCGCGAGGACGTGCGGCTGGGCATCGGTGACGACGCCGCCGTGCTCGCGGTGCCGCCGGGCCAGCACCTGGCGGTGGCGATCGATACGCTGGTGGAGGGCGTGCACTTCCCGCACGGCACCTCACCGCGCGACATCGGCTGGAAGGCGCTGGCGGTGAACCTGTCCGACCTCGCCGCGATGGGTGCGACGCCGGCCTGGGCACTGCTCGCGCTGACCTTGCCACGGGCCGATCCAGCCTACGTCGACGATCTGGCCGAGGGCTTCGCGCAGCTGGCGCGCGAGCACGGCGTGGCGCTGGTCGGCGGCGATACCACGCATGGTCCGCTCTGCCTGAGCGTCGCCGTGCATGGTTTCGTGCCGCCGGGGCAGGCGCTGGACCGCGGCGGCGCACGCGTGGGCGATGTGGTGTTCGTCACCGGCTCGCTCGGCGGCGCGGCCGGCGGCCTGCGGCTGGTACAGGGCAAGGTGCCGTTCGATCCGGCGGACGAGTCGCATCGCGCATTGCGCACGCGGCTGGATCGCCCCACGCCACGGGTGCGTACGGGCATGGCGCTGCGCGGGCACGCCAATGCCTGCATCGATGTTTCCGACGGCCTGCTCGCCGACCTGGGCCACGTCTGCGCCGCCAGCGGCGTTGGCGCCGAACTGGACCTCGATGCCCTGCCGCTTTCGCCCGCGCTTCGGGGGGTGTTCGGCAACGCCGCCGCACGCGAGCTGGCCCTCTCCGGCGGGGACGATTACGAGCTGTGCTTCACCGTGGCTCCCGCCTCGGTCGGCGCCATGCACGCGGCCCTGGCCGAGGTGGGTGGCCATGCAACCCGCATCGGCCTGATCACCGAGGGCCATGGCGTGCGGGCGATCGGTGGCGCACCGCTGGCCGGCGCGCGAAGTGGCTGGGATCATTTCCACCCCTGACAGCGCCTGCCGCCCCGGCACGCGCCACACCGGATCCGTCATGACAGACAGGAAGCACCTCACTCCCGACCAGCGCCGCCGCCTGCTGGCCTCGCCCGCCGGCTGGCTCGCCTGCGGCCTGGGCTCGGGGCTGGCACCGGTGGCCCAGGGCACCGCCGGTTCGCTGGCGGCGATCCTGCCCTGGCTGGCGCTGCGCCACCTCGCCCTGCCGCTTTATGCGCTGGTGCTCGCCCTGGCCTTTGCGCTTGGTGTGTGGGCCTGCAGCGTGGCCGGACGGGCGCTGGCCGTGGACGACCACCGCAGCCTGGTGTGGGACGAGTTCGTCGGCCAGTGGCTGGCCCTGTTGCCGCTGCTCCTGTGGCCGGCGCCCTGGTGGATGGTGGCGGTCGGCTTCGGCCTGTTCCGCCTGTTCGACGTGTGGAAGCCATGGCCGATCGGCTGGCTGGATCGTCACTTCAAAGGCGGCCTCGGCGTGATGGCTGACGATGTGGTCGCCGGCGCGTTCGCCGCTGCCGTGCTGGTGGCCATCCGGCTTTCGTGGCCTTGAGCCCCCGCTGCCGGGCTGGCCCTGGCTTTGCCGGAAGCTTCGCGAAGGCCTCCGCTCGCACTTCACCCGCCTTGCATGTGGATTTTCGGCGCCCCGGAGTGCAATGCCACGGCCAGAGGGGGAGGCAATCGGGCCGCCGAGGGTGATCCACCCCTGAGGCTGCCTTGCGCGTGCGGCCTGCACGGAGGGCTACCCCATGCTCAACACCCCTGCGCCCGATCCCGAGCTGGGCGAACGCATCAAGGAGGAAGAGCTCGCCTTCATCATGGGCGGTTCCCGGAAGGCCGAAGCCACCCATGGCTGTCCATCCCGGCCCATCGGGGAGGTGAAGCCGTGGGGGATCGCCCTGTCCGGTGGTGGCATACGAAGCGCAACGTTTTCGCTTGGCGTGCTGCAGGCGCTCGCCGACAGCGGGCTTCTGCGCTCCTTCCACTACCTGTCCACCATTTCCGGTGGCGGCTACGCGGGGGCCTTCCTGCAGGGACTGATCCATCGTGGTGGAGTGGACCGGGCGATGGACATCCTGGCCTCCCATGTGGGGCAGAGCTCCGACTCGCCGGGCGTGCCGCCAGACGATGACCCACCCCGGGCTGCCGGTCCGGAGAACCCCGGCGCGCCGGCTCAAGGTGCTTATTTCGTGCGGCACCTGCAGCGGCCCGTCAGGCACCTTCGTGAGTACAGCAATTACCTCAGTCCCAGGAAGGACCTGCTTTCGGGGGACACGCTGGGAATGCTGGGGACCTACCTGCGCAACGTCGTATTGATACAGATCCAGCTCTTCGCGCTGGCGTACGCGCTGAGTCTCTCCTTGCTTCTGCTGTACCAGCCGCTGCTCGTATTGGGTAGGGATTTCCGGGTGGCCTGCCTTTTCCTGGCAGGCGCCTGCGCCGTGGTCGCGGGAATCCTTTTACGGCGAATAAGTTCACCCGCCAGTTCTCCGCAGCACGCAGCCCGGCCCAAAGTGCAGGTTCCTTCCAATCCGCTGGGCGATCCCGAAGAGGAGCAGCCAACCAGGCAGGTACTCAGGCAGGCGCTGGTGATCATCTGGCTGGTGGCGGGTGCGTCCATTCTCTGTGCGCTGGGGTTGTGGGCACCGGGTCATGCGGGGCGCCCGAACGCGCACTTCAACTACGTGCTGATGGGGCTCACCAGTGCCTGCTACATGGTTGTCTGGTTGATCTGGCTCGAAAAATTCGCGCCGATCGGGAGCAACCTGCCTCTGCAGGGCGAGCAGGCTTCCCAGCGCCACCTTGCCCTCCGGTTTCTCGGTGCCACGATCGCGGCATCACTGTTGGCGGGGGTAACGGTGGCGGGCCTCCGCATGCTCGCGGTAGGTTGGTTTGCGAGCAGTTTCTGGCACGTCATCGCGTTCGGTCCCGCTTGTGTGCTGGCTGCGGTCATGGTGACCGGCGTGGTCCACGTGGGGCTGGCGGGGCCTGCCCTGACCGACCTGCAGCGGGAAATGTGGGCGCGGGTGGCCGGGAAAGCGGCGGCGGCCGTCCTCGCCTGGGCGGGGGTCCTGGCCATGATGGTTTACGTCCCCTGGCTGATGGTCGACCAGCTCGGCCGCATGCTGCACATAACCGGCTGGATCTCCGTCGGCGTCTGGCTGGCAGCGACCGGCGTGGGCGTATTGGCGGCTTACAGCCAGAAGAGCTTTGATGCCCGGGCGCGCTCGCTGGCACTGAACTGCCTGGCCAGGGCCGCACCCACCGTCTTTCTGATGGGGCTGCTGATTGCCGTCAGCTGGTCTGCCCGATCGCTCATGCAGCGGATCGTCGACACCGGATGTTGGGCCGGCCGTTTCGCGCCGTCCTGCAGCGGTCTCGATGGGCTGGCATTGCTCGCCAGGGATGGCTGGCCGCAGTTGCTGATGGCATTGGCCACCATGTTGGCGATCTGGGTCCTTTTCGGCAGCCTCGTCGACCTCAACGAGTTCAGCATGAATGCGTTCTACCGGAATCGTCTGGTGCGCTGTTACCTCGGCGCGAGCAACCCCGCGCGGGATCCCGAACCGACCACGAATTTCGACACGAGCGACGACATACTGCTGGCCGAGGTGACCGACGGCGGGCGCGACGCCGATGGAAGGCGTCCGCTATTCCCGCTCATTGGCACCACCTTGAACCTCGTCGACGCCAAGCAACTGGACTGGCAGGACAGGAAGGCCGCGTCCTTCGTATTTACCCCGAAATACAGCGGCTACGTGCCGCCTCCTTCCCATCCCGACGCCACGGCGGTCGGCGACAGGCGGTCGGGCGACAGGCGGTCAGGCGACACCCGCCTGGCGCAAACCATGATGCTTGGCAGCGCATTGGCCATCTCGGGAGCGGCGGTGAGCCCCAACATGGGGTATCACAGCTCGCCGTCGGTGACCTTGCTGCTCACCCTGTTCGATGCCCGCCTCGGTTGGTGGCTGCCCAACCCGGGATTCGACCGCTCCTCGCCCAGGAAGGCGCCGCAAATAACGTTCTATGGAAAATGGCTCGTTCGCGAAATGCTTGGCCGAACCCGCGAAGAGGATAGCTACATCTATCTGTCGGACGGCGGCCATTTCGAGAACCTCGGCATCTACGAACTCGTGCGGCGCCGGTGCGAGTTCATCCTGTGCGTCGACAGTACGGCCGATCCGGACGGCCTTTTCGCCGACCTGGGCAACGCCATCCACAAATGCCGCACGGACTTCGGCTGCGACATCGATCTGGATGTGTCGGCGCTGCGGCGCGGGGCGGACGGCCGGGCCCGGAGGCATTGCGCGCTCGGTACCGTCAGGTATGGCCGGAGCGGCACTGCAACGGAAGAGGTCGGAACCATCCTCTACATAAAGCCCAGCCTGGCAGGTGACGAAACGGCCGATGTCGCCTACTACGCGCGGGTACATCCCACGTTCCCGCACGAATCGACCGCCGATCAATACTTCGACGAGGCGCAGTTCGAGAGTTACCGCCGCCTGGGGCGTGGCATCGCCGCGACGGTTTTGGACAAGGTCATCGAGCGTGCGAAGGCAGAAAACCAGATAGACAGCGGCGCCGTCTTTGGCCTGGCGCGCTCCGGCCTGAAGGATTCTTTTCTGCGCGAACTTCGATATCAGTGGGTCGCGCCTCTCAAGGGGGTCGAAAGGCATTTCTCCAAGCACGCTCGTGCGATGGCGCTGCTGTTCGCCAAGTTGCGAAAGGAGCCGGCGTTATCGGCGCTCGATGGGCATCTGTACCCTGCGTGGGACGACATGGCGCGCACCCGTCCCAAGGCGGACCCCTCGGAGTTGGTCGCGCTTCCAGAAAACGATGAATTTCGTGCCTGCTTCTATTTCTGCCAGGAGCTCATCCGGCTGATGGAGTCGGTCTATCACGATCTCGACTTCGAAAAGGCCTGGGACCACCCGGACAACCGCGGCTGGATGAACGCCTTCAGGCAATGGAGTTGGTCGCCGGTATTCCGGATCGCCTGGGCGGTGGGCTCGCCCACTTACGGCAAGCCGTTCGTCACCTTCTGCGAACTGCGATTCGGCCTGCCGGCTCTCGATATGGAGAGAATCACCACGCTAAGGCATGTGGATCTGGATCCGGCCTGGTCCTGGGAGCACACCTGCAAGGCACTCTTGGACGAGCGCGATATCAACAGCCTCGAATACGCTGTTCTGCTTGCCGCGCCGCTGGCCGAGGCCGTGGCGGACGCGAGGCAGGGCGAAAGGCACATATTCCTGCTGCGCCTGGATTGGAGCGAGGTGATGATGCGTGCCCATTCCTCACTGAAGCAGACCACCGTCGGGGTAGCCGTCCTGGTCGACGGCAAGCTGCGCGTTCTCCGCATTCAGGACCATGTGCGCCAGATGGGCCTGGCAAGCGTCTTCATACGCAACATCACTCGCCGCAACGTTCGTTTCGATGGCGTCGAGATTCGACCGGGGGACTATGGCGAGCTGCGGCCTTACCCCGCCGAGCTGGCAACGCGGTACTCCCAGAAGCTGGACGCCATCCGCCGCCAGGCGCAATCACGCGGGCTGAGTTGAGCTTTCCGTTACGCGCACCGCCACCCGCGATGCTCATCCCCGTTTGATCCGTTTTGATGTCTACTGGACAGCTTCCCGTCTGCCGGAGACCACCATGCTCTACCGCCGCCTCGGCCGCACCGGCCTGCAACTGTCCGCACTCTCCTTTGGCGCGTGGGTGACCTTCGGCCGGCAGGTGGGACGCTCGCAGGCGCGCGAGTTGCTGGCGCTGGCGTGGGACCGGGGCGTCAACTTCTTCGACAACGCCGAGACCTACAACCAGGGCGAAGCCGAGCGGCTGATGGGCGACGTACTTGCCGACCTGCGCTTCCCGCGCGACAGCTATTGCGTGTCCAGCAAGGTGTTCTTCGGTGCGGTGGCGAACCCGAAGCCCACCCAGCGCGGGCTCTCGCGCAAGCACGTGATCGAGGCCTGCCACCAGGCGCTGGAACGGCTGCGGGTCGACCATCTCGACCTGTATTTCTGCCACCGGCCCGACCCCGACACGCCGATCGAGGAGACCGTGGCCGCCATGGATACCCTCGTGCGCCAGGGCAAGGTGCTTTACTGGGGCACCAGCGAATGGCCGGCCGAGGCAATCGAAGAGGCCCACCGCGTCGCCCGCGAGAACCACTGCTACGCGCCGGTGGCCGAGCAGCCGCAGTACAACCTGTTGCACCGCGAGCGGGTCGAGCGCGAGTACGCGCCGCTGTACGAGCGCTTCGGCATGGGCACCACGATCTGGTCGCCACTCGCCTCGGGCCTGCTGGCCGGGCGCTACAGCGAGGGCATCCCGGAGGACTCGCGGCTGGCGCAGCCGGGCTACGAGTGGCTGCGCGAGGCGGTCCTGGGCGCGGGCCGCGAGCGCGTCGAACGAGTGCGCCACCTGGCACCGATCGCGCAGGAACTCGGCGTGAGCCAGGCCCAGCTGGCGCTCGCCTGGTGCCTCGCCAATCCGCATGTATCCACCGTGTTGCTGGGAGCGAGCCGTCGCGAGCAGCTGGAACAGAACCTGGCGGCGCTGGAGCTGGTGCCCCGCATCGACGCGGCGATGAAACAGCGGATCGAACAGGCGGTGGGTTAGCGGCCACGCTCAACCCGGTTTTCGCGCAAGCCTTCAGCCCTGGCCGGGTGTTCACCGCATACAGACAGGCAGCCTCTCCCCTTTGGCGAAGGGGCTGGGGTGAGGGGCCGGAGCTCGCCACGAGCTACCGATCAAGGCCAGGCCCTACCGAGCTTCCTGCGCCTTCCGGCCTTTTTCGCAAGCCTTGAACCCTCACCCCAACCCTCTCCCCGGCGGGGAGAGGGAGCAGGGCAGCGCGGCAGTGTCCGGCCGCTTGTCCGTCTGTCCGAGCCGGTGTCCGCGGACAGCGGACACGTCGCCGCCGGCTCCGGCAAAACCCCGCAAGAACGGGGCCTGCGCGGCTCTGGCCGGACTTGGCACGGTGATTGCTCAACCAGCCACAGTCACTAGGTCAGGACAGCCCGATGATTCGCGACACTTCCGCCCAAGACCGCCTGGTCGAGGTCAAACCCAACCGCAAGCGCCAGTTGCTCTTCGTGGGCATCGGCGTGGCCGTGCTTGCCGCGCTGGCGCTGGCGCTGCCCACCGCGATGCGGCTGTTTTCCGCCGATGCCTCGGTGAGCGCCTCGCGCCTTTCTTTCGCCACCGTCGAGCGCGGTCTGTTCGTGCGCGACATCGCCGCCGAGGGCAAGGTGGTGGCGGCGGTCAGCCCCACCCTTTACGCCACCTCCGGCGGGGCAGTCACGCTCAAGGTGCACGCGGGCGATACCGTGAAGAAGGGTCAGGTGCTGGCGGTGGTCGACAGCCCGGAGCTCACCAACAAGCTGCTGCAGGAAGAGTCCAACGCCGACGCGATGGAAGTGGAATACCAGCGCGCGCAGATCGAGGCGCGCAAGCAGCGCTCGGCGCTGCAGAAGGCCTACGACAACGCACTGATCGACCAGCAGGCGGCCGAGCGCGACCTGGCCCGCAACGAGAAGGCGTTCAAGCTCGGCGCCGTCTCCGGCATGGATGTCGACCGCGCCAAGGACACCTTGCAGAAGGCCAGGCTGACCACCCAGCACGCCAAGGCGGACCTGGGGATGGACAACGACAGCCTCAACTTCGACATCAAGTCCAAGAAGCTCGCCCACGAGCGCCAGGAGCTGCTGGTCAAGGACCTCCAGCGCCAGGTCGACGACCTCAACGTGAAGTCGCCGGTGGACGGCCAGGTCGGCCAGCTGTTCATCGCCGAGCGCGCCACCGTCGCCAAGGACGCCAAGCTGGTCAGCGTGATCGACCTTTCCGCGCTGGAAGTGGAGATGCAGGTGCCGGAAAGCTTCGCGCGTGACCTGGGCATCGGCATGTCCGGCGAGATCACCGGCAACGGCCACACCTGGAAGGGCCTGGTCAGCGCGATCTCGCCCGAGGTGGTCAATGGCGAGGTGGCCGCCCGCCTGCGCTTCGAGGGCGACACGCCCAAGCAGCTGCGCCAGAACCAGCGCCTGTCCGTGCGCATCCTGCTCGACAAGCGCGACAACGTGCTGACCGTGCAGCGCGGCTCCTTCGTCGACGAGTCCGGCGGCAACTACGCCTACGTCGTGCACGAGGGCATCGCCGAGAAGAGGCCGATCCGCGTGGGCGCCAGCAGCATCGACAAGGTCGAGATCCTGGACGGCCTGAAGGAAGGCGACCGCATCGTGATCTCCGGCACCGACAACTTCAAGGATGCGGCCAAGGTCGCCATCAGCGACTGACGATTTTCTCCTCCCCTGCCTGCAGGGGAGAGCCGGGGAGGGTGCTCTTCCGCTCCGACCGGCACCCCCTCCCAACCTCCCCCTGCAGGCAGGGGGAGGGGCCGGGTACCACCACCATCACCGAAGGACACCATCCATGCTCAAGATGACCCACCTGTCCAAGGTCTACCGCACCGAAGTGGTGGAGACCTACGCCCTGCGCGACTTCAACATCGACGTGAAGGAAGGCGAGTTCGTCGCCGTCACCGGTCCGTCCGGCTCGGGCAAGACCACCTTCCTGACCATCGCCGGCCTGCTGGAGACCTTCACCGGTGGCCACTACCACCTCGACGGCATCGAGGTGAGCCAGCTCAACGACAACGCCCGCTCGAAGATCCGCAACGAGAAGATCGGCTTCATCTTCCAGGCGTTCAACCTGATCCCCGACCTCAACGTGTACGACAACGTCGAAGTGCCGCTGCGCTACCGCGGCATGAAGGCGGCCGAGCGCAAGCAGCGCATCATGGACGCGCTCGAGCGGGTGGGCCTGGCCTCGCGCGCCAAGCACTATCCGGCCGAACTCTCCGGCGGCCAGCAGCAGCGCGTGGCGATCGCCCGTGCGCTGGCCGGCACGCCGCGCCTGCTGCTGGCGGACGAGCCGACCGGCAACCTGGACACGCAGATGGCCCGCGGCGTGATGGAGCTGCTGGAGGAGATCCATCGCGAGGGCGCCACCATCGTCATGGTCACCCATGACCCGGAACTGGCCGCCCGCGCCCAGCGCAACGTGCACATCATCGACGGCCAGGTGGTCGACCTGGCCGAGGAGCCGCGCTTCCACGCGCACAACGCGCGCGTCGCCGACGCCTGATCCGCCTGAAGCCTCCCCCGGCCGGGCCGGAGGAGGTGGAGGGGGCTTGCTCTCCAGCCGTGGAAAGCCGGCAGGCGCCCCTCGCCAGTCCCTCTCCCCCGGCGCTTGCCGGGGGAGAGGACCGGGTGCGGCAACCTCACCTATCGGAACCCCGACATGTTCGCCTACTACTTCCAGCTTGGCCTGCGCAGTCTCCGCCGCAACCCGCTGCTGACCGCCCTGATGGTCATGGCGATCGGCTTCGGCGTGGCCGCCTCGATGATCACCTACTCGGTGTTCCGCGCCACCTCCAACAACCCGATCCCGGAGAAATCCGACCAGCTGTACGCGGTGCAGATCGCCAACTGGAAGCCGGACGACCTGGAAAAGGGCGAGCCGCCGAATGCGCTCAATTACACCGACGCGATGGCCTTCATGCGCGCGCACAAGGCCCGGCGCCAGACCGCGCTCTATCCGATCGCACCCTCGGTGATCCCGGCCGACGCCAGCCGCCTGCCCATCGAGGAGAACAGCTACGCCTGGTACGGCGATGCGTTCGCGATGTTCGACGTGCCCTTCCTGTACGGCGGCCCCTGGACGCAGGCGCAGGACGACGCCCGCGCCGCGGTCGTGGTGATCGGCAAGAAGCTCAACGACAAGCTGTTCAACGGCGCCAACAGCGTCGGCAGGACGGTCAACCTGGACGGCCACGACTACCGCATCACCGGCGTGATCGACGAGTGGGACCCGCAGCCACTGTTCTTCGACCCGGTCAACACCGGCGGTTTCGGCGACCCGATCGGGCTGTTCATCCCGTTCACGCGCGCGGTCGACCTGCAGATGCCCTCGGCCGGCAACAACAACTGCAACGACAACCCGGGCAATGGCTGGGACAACTGGCTGCACTCCGAATGCATCTGGGTCGCGTACTGGGCCGAGCTGCCGACCACGGCCGATGCCGCCAGCTACAAGCGCTGGCTCACCGGCTACGCCGCCGAGCAGCAGCGCGCCGGCCGCTTCAAGTGGGCTCCCAACGTGCGCCTGCGCAACGTGACCGACTGGCTGGACTTCAACAAGGTGGTGCCGCCGGAGTCGAAGATCTCGCTGCTGGTCTCGCTCGGCTTCCTGCTGATCTGCCTGGTCAACACGGTCGGCCTGCTGCTGGCGAAGTTCATGCGCCGGGCACCGGAGATCGGCGTGCGCCGCGCGCTAGGCGCCTCGCGCAGCGAGGTGTACGTGCAGTTCCTGATCGAGGCGGCCACGGTGGGGCTGGCCGGCGGTGCGCTCGGCCTGCTGCTGACCGGCCTGGGCGTGCTCGGCGTGGGTTGGGTCTTCGACGAACAGATCGCGCGCCTGGCCACGCTGGACGTCAAGCTGGTGATCCTCACCCTGATCGCCGCGGTATTGGCCACCGTGCTGGCCGCATTCTATCCCACCTGGCGGGCCGCGCAGGTCCAGCCGGCCTGGCAGCTGAAGTCCAACTGAGGAGGCGACCACATGTTGCAGATCAAGCCCATTCTCGCCGCCCTCAAGAGGCACAAGGCCGGCACCGTGCTGATCGCGTTGCAGATCGCGCTCACGCTCGCGATCGTGTGCAACGCGCTGTTCATCATCCGCCAGCGCACCGAACACCTTTCGCGCCCGACCGGCCTGGTGGAGAGCGACCTGCTCACCGTCGGCAACCACTGGGTGGGTGCCGACGACAAGGCCACCCCGTCGCTCACGCAGACCGACCTGGAGGCGCTGCGCCGGATGCCCGGCGTGCTCGATGCCACCGCCATCAACTCCTATCCGCTGCGCGGCGGTGGCTGGTCCACCGGCCTCTCGACCAACCCGGAGGCGCGCAAGGAGCAATCGCACACCACGCTGTACTTCAGCGATGACCACGCGCTGGCCACGATGGGCCTGAAGCTGGTGGCCGGCCGCAACTTCCGTCCCGACGAGATCGCCTGGGTAGACCCGAAGGACTTCGACACCACTCCGGTGGTAATCGTCAGCAAGGCCCTGGCGGACAAGCTCTACCCGCACGGCGATGCGCTGGGCAAGCCGGTCTACCAGGCCGGAGAAACCAAGCCGAGCACGATCATCGGCATCGTCGAGCGCCTGCAGGTGCCCTGGACCGGCACCTGGGCGGGCAACTTCGCCGAGAACTCCACGCTCATCCCGCGCCTGCTGACCGGCAACTTCGGCAGCTACCTGGTGCGCGCCCGCCCGGGCGAGCTGCCCCGCCTGACCAAGACCGTGCCGGCGCTGCTGTTCAAGACCAACCACATGCGCGTGATCCCCGAGGAGCGTGGCGTGCGCACCTTCGCCGAGGTGCGTGACCAGGCCTACAAGAGCGACCGCGGCATGGCGATCCTGATGGGCATCGTCTGCGCCGTGCTGCTGGCGATCACCGCCGCGGGCATCGTCGGCCTGACCAGCTTCTGGGTCGGCCAGCGGCGCAAGCAGATCGGCGTGCGCCGCGCGCTTGGCGCCACCCGTCACGACATCCTCAGCTACTTCCTCACCGAGAACCTGCTGATCGGCGCCGGCGGCGTGATTGTCGGCGCCGCGCTGGCGATCGGCATGAACCTGTGGCTGGTCAGCCATTTCGAGATGGAGCGGCTGTCGCTGCTGTACGTGGCCGCCGGCGTGATCGCGCTGTTGCTGCTGGGGCAGGGCGCGGTGCTGGCGCCGGCGATGAAGGCCTCGCGCGTGCCGCCGGTGGAGGCCACGCGCTCGGTTTGACGCTTTGGCGCCCGCTCCCCCTTTGGGAAGAGGGCCGGGGTGAGGGGCGGGCTCGCCCCGCACTCCATCGAAGAACAAGTTGGTCTGGGTAGGCGTGGCGCCCACGCTCCGCCCAGCCCCTCACCCCAACCCTCTCCCCGGAGGGGCGGGGGAGCAGATCCGGAGCGGTGATGTTCGGCTACTACTTCCAACTCGGCATGCGCAGCCTGCGCCGCAATCCCGCGCTGACCGGACTGATGGTCATCGCGATCGGGTTCGGCGTGGCGGCGTCCATGGTCACCTACGCCGTGTTCCGCGCGGTGTCCGGCAACCCGATCCCGGAAAAGTCCGCGCAGTTGTTCACGCCGCAGATCGATGGCTGGGGGCCGCAGCAGAACCTCAAGGGCGAGCCGGCGGAAGCGCTGGCCTACACCGACGCGATGGCCCTCATGCGCGCGCACGTGGCCAGGCGCCAGACCTTCCTCTACCCGGTGCAACTGTCGGTACTGCCGGGTAACCGCCGCGACCTTCCCCTGAACGTCAGCGGCTATGCCGTCACCGGCGATTTCTTCACCATGTTCGACGTGCCCTTCCGCTACGGAAGCGGCTGGCATGCGCAGGACGACACCGCGCGGGCCAGCGAGGTGGTCATCAGCGACCGGCTCAACCAGCAGCTGTTCGGTGGCGCGAACAGCGTAGGGCGCACCATCGACCTCGGTGGTCATGACTTCCGCGTGGCGGGTATCGCCGCCCACTGGAACCCCCGCCCGCGCTTCTACGACCTGTTCAGCACCAGCGGCTTTGCCGACGAGCCGGATCTCTACATGGTCTTCAACCGGGCGCTGGATCTGCAATGGCGCACCGGCGGGCGCAACAGCTGCCGGGGATCACTCAGCTACACGACCTGGCAGGGCTATCTGCAGAGCAACTGCGTCTGGATCACTCCGTGGGTAGAGCTGGACAGCCCGGCCGAGGCCGCCGCATACCGCCGCTTCCTCACCAACTATGCCGCCGAGCAGCAACGCGCGGGCCGCTTCGACTGGGCGCCCAACGTGCGCCTGCACGACGTGATGCAGTGGCTCGAGCAGGAGCAGGTGGTGCCGCCGGAGAGCCGCATCTCGCTGGTGGTGGCGCTGGGGTTTTTCCTGATCTGCCTGATCAACACCATCGGCTTGCTGCTGGCCAAGTTCATGCGCCGTGCCGGCGAGATCGGCGTGCGCCGCGCCTTGGGTGCCACGCGAGGGGAGATCTACTCGCAATACCTGGTCGAGGCCGGGACGGTCGGCTTTGCCGGTGGCGTGCTGGGTCTGCTCCTGACCGCGATGGGGGTGGCCGGGGTCGGCATCCTGTTCCGGCCGGAGATCGCCAAGCTGGCGCAGCTCGATGTCTCGCTGGTCGGCCTTACGCTCGTCGTTGCCATCGCAGCCACCGTACTCGCGGCGTTCTATCCAGCCTGGCGCGCGGCACACGTGCAGCCCGCCTGGCAGCTGAAATCGAACTGAGGAGAGCTCTGTGAACATCCAGATCAGGCCCATCCTCACCGCGCTGCGCCGGCACAAGGCGGGCACGCTGCTGATCGCGGCGCAGATCGCCTTGACGCTGGCCATCGTGTGCAACGCGTTGTTCATCATCCACCAGCGGCTGGTCAACCTTTCCCAGACCAGTGGCGTGGACGAGGCCAACGTGTTCGTCATCGCCAACATGTGGGCCGATGCCAGCCAGTCGACCTCGCAGATCGATGCACAGGTGCGCGCCGACCTGCTCGCACTGCGGCAGCTCCCTGCGGTCCGCGATGCCACGCCTGCCAGCGGTTACCCGCTGAGGGGCGGCGGCTGGGACAACTTCATCACGATGACGCCCGAGCAGGCCAAGCCGACCACGGATGCGGCGGTGTACACCGGCGACGAGCGCTTCATTGATACGCTGGGCCTCAAGCTCGTCGCGGGGCGCAATTTCCGCTCCGACGAGGTGCTGGCAATGGGTACCCAGCAGGCCATTACCCCCTCGACGGCGATCGTGAGCAAGGCACTGGCCGACCGCCTGTTTCCCGGCGGCAACGCGCTGGGCAAGAGCTTCTACGCGATGGGCAGCACGCCGAGCACCATCGTCGGTATCGTCGATCCGCTGCACCGGCAGGGTGTGGACCAGTGGAGCAATACCTATGCCGGGCAGGCGCTGATCTGGCCGATGCGCGCGGACGATGCGCGCGGCATTTATTACATCGTGCGCTCCAGGCCTGGCATGCTTGCCGACGCCATGCGCGAGGCCCCGAGGGCGCTGTTCGCGCAAAACCGCATGCGCATCATCGATGCCAAGGACGGTGTGCAGGACTACGCCACCATCCGCCACCGGGTATACGACAGCGACCGCGGTATGGCCGTCCTGATGGGCATCATCAGCGCGGTGCTGCTGGTGATCACCGCCGCGGGCATCGTCGGACTGACCAGTTTCTGGGTCGGCCAGCGGCGCAAGCAGATCGGCGTACGTCGCGCGCTGGGTGCGCGCCAGCGCGACATCCTGAGCTATTTCCTTACCGAGAACCTGCTGATCACCACCGGCGGTGTCTTGCTTGGCCTGGTGCTGGCGGTGTCGATGAACCTCTGGCTGGTGCTGCGGCTGGGTTCGCAGCCGATGTCGCCGCTGTACCTGGCTGCGGGGGTGCTGTTGCTGCTGTTGCTGGGGCAGGGGGCGGTCCTGGCACCGGCCCTGAAGGCGTCGCGCGTGCCGCCGGTCGAGGCCACGCGGTCGGTCTAGCGTAACCAGGCCACGTCGCTCCTCCGATGGAGGCAGGCGCGGGGGCCATCACGGAGTTCTGGATGCTCGGCTACTACTTCCAACTTGCATGGCGCAGCCTCCGCCGCAACCGCGCGCTCACCGCGCTGATGGTGCTGGCCATCGCGCTGGGCATCGGCGCCAGCATGACCACGCTGACCGTGCTGCACGTGCTCTCGGGCGATCCGCTGCCGGGCAAGAGCGCGCAGCTCTATTACCCGCAGCTGGATCCCCAGGACCTCAAGGGCATGCGGCCGGACAAGGAGCCGCCGGCGCAGGTCACGCTCATCGACGGTTTGAACCTGCTGCATGCCCGGCGGGCCGACCGGCAGGCGCTGATGACCGGCGGCCGGGTGCCGGTCCAGCCCGACCGGGCGAACCTCGACCCGTTCTACGTAAAGGCGCGCTACACCACCGCCGACTTCTTCACGATGTTCGACGCACCGTTCCTCTACGGCCACGGCTGGAGCGCCGGCGACGAAGAGGCGAAGGCGCGCCAGGTGGTGATCGGCCGCGACCTCAACAACAGGCTGTTCGGTGGCGCCAATAGCGTCGGGCGCAGCCTGCGCCTGCGCGGTACGACCTTCCAAGTCGTCGGCGTGCTCGACGACTGGCACCTCAATCCGCATTTCTACGACCTCAACACCGGCAGCTTCGACTACGTCGAGCAGGTATTCCTGCCGCTGCAGACGATGGTCGACCTGTTGCTTGCCCACGACGGCTCGACCGATTGCTGGGGCAACTCCGGCGGCGGCGTGGGCAACATCCTGCCGATGCCCAGCTGCGTGTGGCTGCAGTTCTGGGTGCAGCTGGACAGCCCGGCGAAGGCGGCGGCGTACAGGCAGTTCCTGGTGCATTACTCGCAGGAGCAGCACGCGATGGGCCGCTTCGAGCGGGCGCCCAACGTACGCCTGCGCAACGTCATGCAGTGGCTCGACTACAACATGGTGGTGCCCGACGACGTGCGCCTGCAGACCATGCTGGCGTTCGGCTTCCTGCTGGTGTGCCTGGTCAACACGGTCGGGCTGATGCTGGCCAAGTTCATGCGCCGCGCCGCCGAACTGGGGGTGCGCCGCGCGCTGGGTGCCTCGCGGCGCGCGCTGTTCATGCAGCTGCTGGTCGAGTCGGGCGTCATCGGGCTGGTCGGCGGCGTCGGCGGCCTGCTGCTGGCGCTGGGTGGCCTGTGGCTGGTGCGGCAGCGGCCATCGGACTACGCGGCGATGGCGCACCTGGACGTGGGCATGCTGCTCGCCACTTTCGTGCTGGCGCTGTGCGCGGCGCTGCTGGCCGGCCTGCTGCCGGCGTGGCGTGCCTGCCAGATCGCGCCGGCCCTGCAACTGAAGAGCAACTGAGGCGGCCATGGTCATTCGTCCCATTCTCGCCACGCTGCGCCGGCACAAGCTCACCGCGGGCCTGCTGGTGCTGGAGATCGCGCTGACCTGCGCGATCGTCTGCAATGCGGTGTTCCTGATCGGCCAGCGCCTGCAGCGGATGGACATGCCCAGCGGCGTGGCCGAGCACGAATTGCTGCAGATCGAGCTGTCCGACGTGATGCCGGTGGTCAACCCCTATGCGCGCGCCGAGGAGGACCTGGCCGTGCTGCGCCAGGTGCCCGGCGTGCAGTCGGTGGGGATCACCAACCAGCTGCCGTTCGGCGGTTCCTCGTCCAACGCCAACATCCGGCGTGACCCCGCGCAGCGGGATCCGTCGTTCAGCGCCGGCACCTACTTCGGCGAGAACCTGCCGCAGACCTTCGGCGCCCGGCTGGTCGCCGGGCGCCAGCTGCGGCCCGAGGAATACGTCAATGCCGACATCGTCATGAAGGCGCTGGGCGAGGGCGACATGCAGGCCTTGCCCAAGGTCGCGCTGGTCACCCAGGCCATGGCCGACCGCCTCTGGCCGGGCCAGAACCCGCTCGGCAGGATCGTCTACGTGACGCCGCAGGTCGGGTTGCGCGTGGTCGGCGTGCTGGCCACGCTGGTGCGCGCCAATCCCTATGATCCGGCCACCGCGCAGCTGAGCATGGTCATGCCGCTGCGCATGGGCGTGGCCGACCAGAGCTACGTGATCCGCACCCGGCCGCAGGATCGCCAGCGCGTGCTGGCCGCCGCCCTGGCAGCGCTCAAGCAGGTGAACCCGCAGCGCGTGGTGTCCGCCAGCCGCAGCTTCGACGAGATCCGGCAACGCTATTTCCAGGACGACCGCGCCATGGCCGGCATCCTCGTCGGGGTCATCGCGGCGCTGCTGACCGTCACCGCGCTGGGCATCGTCGGCCTGGCCAGCTTCTGGGTCGCGCAGCGCCGCCGCACCATCGGCGTGCGCCGGGCGCTGGGCGCCACCCGCGCCGACATCCTGCGCTACTTCCAGACCGAGAATTTCCTGCTGGCCACCGCCGGCATCGTGCTCGGCATGGTGCTGGCCTACGGCCTCAACCTGTACCTGATGGCGCACTACGAACTGCCCAGCCTGCCGGCCGCCTACCTGCCGGCAGGTGCGCTGGTGCTGTGGCTGCTCGGCCAGCTGGCGGTGCTCGGCCCGGCGCTGCGCGCCGCCGGGGTGCCGCCGGTGGTCGCCACGCGCAGCGTCTGAATTCCCTCCCTTTTCCCCTGGCGGGGAGAGGGCTCCTCAAGGAGAACCGGTATGTTCGGCTACTACTTCGACCTGGCCCTGCGCAGCCTCAAGCGCAACAAGGCGCTCACCGCGTTGATGGTGCTGGCCATCGCGCTGGGCATCGGCGCCAACATGACCACCCTCACCGTGTTGCACGTGCTGTCGGGCGACCCGTTGCCCGACCGCAGTGCGCAGCTGTACTACCCGCAGCTGGACCCACGGGACATGGACGGCTACCAGCCCAGCGACGAACCGCCGGTGCAGGTGACCTGGACCGACGGCATGAACCTGCTGCACGCCAAACGTGCCGACCGCCAGGCGCTGATGACCGGCGGCGCGGTGCCGATCCAGCCGGCGCAGTCGGCGATCGAGCCGTTCTACGAGGATGCCCGCTACACCAGCGCCGACTTCTTTCCGATGTTCGCCACGCCGATGCTCTACGGCCGCCCGTGGAGCGTGGCCGACGACGAGGCCCATGCCCGCGTGGCGGTGATCTCGCGCAAACTCAACGAGAAGCTGTTCCAGGGCCGCGACAGCACTGGCCAGACGCTGCGCATGAACGATGAGGCCTTCCGCATCGTCGGCGTGATGGACAGCTGGCGCCCCGCGCCGCACTTCTACGACCTCAACAGCGGCAGCTACCACGGCGACGAAGGCGTGTTCGTGCCGCTGACCACCGCGTTCGAGCTGAAGTTCGACCACAACGGCTCCACCGACTGCTGGGGCAAGGGCGGTGACCCGGACCACATGGAAACGGCCCCGTGCGTGTTCCTGCAGTTCTGGGTGCAGCTCGCGACGCCGGCCAAGGCGGCCGCGTACAAGGCATTCCTGCTGCATTACTCGCAGGACCAGAAGGCCCTGGGCCGTTTCCAGCGGCCGCCGAACGTGCGCCTGCACGACCTGATGGGCTGGCTGGACTACCAGAAGGTGGTGCCGGGCGACGTGCGCCTGCAGGCCTGGCTGGCATTCGGCTTCCTGCTGGTGTGCCTGGTCAACACGGTGGGCCTGATGCTCGCCAAGTTCCTGCGCCGCAGCCCGGAGCTGGGCGTGCGCCGCGCGCTGGGCGCGGCGCGGCGCGAGGTCTTCATGCAACTGCTGGTCGAATCGGGAGTGATCGGGCTGGCCGGGGGCGTGGGCGGCCTGCTGCTGGCGCTCGGCGGCCTGTGGCTGGTGCGCCGGCAGCCCTCCGACTACGCCGGCCTCGCCCACCTGGACCTGTCGATGCTCGCCACCACCATCGTGCTGGCCATCGGCGCCACCTTGCTGGCCGGCCTGCTGCCGGCCTGGCGCGCCTGCCAGGTCACGCCCGCCCTGCAACTGAAGAGCAACTAGGAGAGCCGCCATGGACATCCTGCCCATTCTCTCCACCCTGCGCCGGCACAAGATCACCGCGCTGCTGGTGGTGCTGGAGATCGCGCTGACCTGCGCCATCGTCTGCAACGCCGTGTTCCTGATCTCGCAGCGGCTCGAGCGCATGCGCATGCCCAGCGGCGTGGCCGAGCACGAACTTGTCGAGATCGAGGTCCAGGGCATCGGCAAGCCCACCTCGGCCAAGGCGCGCGCGCAGGAAGACCTGGCGCTGCTGCGGCAGATCCCGGGCGTGAAATCGGCCGCGCTGGTCAACGAAGTGCCGTTCACCAACAGCTCGTGGAACACCAGCGTCAAGCTGGATCCCAAGCAGAAGCTGCCCACGCTCAATGCCACGCAGTATTTCGGCGAGAACCTGCTGGAGACCTACGGGACGCGGCTGGTGGCCGGTCGCTATTTCAACGCCGACGAGTACCTCGACTTCGCGAACGTGCAGCGCGACGAGGCGCTGCAGAAGAAGGTCGCCGGGGTGATCATCACGCATGACCTGGCGCAGAAGCTCTGGCCGGGCCGGCAGCCACTGGGCCAGGCGATCTACCTCGGCGACGTTTCGGTGCGCGTGGTCGGCGTGGTCGACAAGCTCATCCGCCCCTCGCTCTTCAACGGCGACGAGAGCGCGCAGTGGACGATGGTCTTCCCCCTGCGCATGGACACGAGCAACGCCGGGCGCTACGTGCTGCGCGCGGCTCCGCAGGACCGCGAGCGGGTGATCGCCGCGGCCGTGGCGACCCTGCGCAAGGCCGATCCGCACCGGGTCATCCTCAACAAGAAGACGCTGGACGACTATCGCGCCGAATTCTTCCAGGACGACCGCGCCATGGCCGGCCTGCTGGCGGGCGTGTGCGTGGCATTGCTGATCGTCACCGCGCTCGGCATCGTCGGGCTGGGCAGCTTCTGGGTCGCGCAGCGGCGACGCACCATCGGCGTGCGGCGCGCGCTCGGCGCCACCCGCGGCAGCATCCTGCGCTATTTCCAGACCGAGAACTTCTTGCTCGCCACGATCGGCATCGTGCTGGGCATGGGGCTGGCCTACGGCATCAACCTCTTCCTGATGCTGCACTACGAACTGCCGAGACTGCCTTCGGCGTACTTCCCGATCGGTGCGGTGGCGCTGTGGCTGATCGGCCAGGTGGCGGTGCTCGGGCCGGCCATGCGCGCCGCGGCAGTGCCGCCGGTGGTCGCCACGCGCAGCGTGTGACGTCCGCTCCTCCCCCTTCGGCTGGCCAAGGAAACCCGATGTTCGGCTACTACCTCGATCTCGCGCTGCGGAGCCTCCGGCGCAACAGGATGCTCACCGCGCTGATGGTGCTCGCCATCGCCGTGGGCATCGGCGCGAGCATGACCACGCTTACCCTCGTGCATCTGCTCTCCGGTGACCCCATGCCCGGCAAGAGCGGAACGCTGTATTTCCCGCAGGTGGACCCCGAGAACCCGGCGAGCCTGGAACACCAGGAGCCTTACCCGGTGATGGACTATCGCTCGGCGACCGATCTGTGGAAGGCGCACCGCGCCGACCGGCAGGCACTGCTGACGAGCAGCTCGGTGAAGGTGCGTGCCACCGACAGCGGCCGGCCGCCGCTCATCCTGGGCATGCTCTCCACCACGTCGGACTTCTTCCCGATGTTCCAGGTCCCGTTCCAGTACGGCAGCGGCTGGAGCGCACAGGACGACCAGGGCCGCGCACGCGTGGCGGTGATCTCGGCCGATCTCAACGCCAAGCTGTTCGGAGGCGCCAATAGCGTCGGCCGCAGCCTGCGGGTCCGTGACGCCGACGTCCGCATCGTCGGCGTGCTCAAGCCCTGGCGGCCCACGCCGCTGTTCTACGACCCCTGGAGCCAGAACTTCAGCAAGACCGAAGACGTCTTCACGCCGTTCAGCACCAGCCTGGAAATCAACGAGGGCAACTTCCAGGCCTACACCTGCTGGCACGTGCCGGAACATCCCGGATACCTGCAGAACTCGGATTGCGTCTGGGTGTGGCTGTGGGTGCAGCTGGACAGTCCGGCCAGGGTGGCCGCCTACCGGCGCTTCCTGACCGACTACGCGGAGCAGCAGAAGGCGCAGGGCCGTTTCGCGGTGGGCAAGGAGCACGTCCGCCTGCGCGACGTGATGGACTGGCTGAACGCGCGCGGCATGGTGCCGGACGACGTGCGGCTGCAGGCCTGGCTGGCAGCGGCGTTCCTGGCGATCTGCCTGTTCAACGCGGTGGGCCTGCTGCTGGCGAAGTTCCTGCGCCGCAGCGGCGAGATCAGCGTCCGTCGCGCCATGGGCGCCAGGCGCCGCGACATCTTCGTGCAGTTCGGCGTGGAGTCGGCCCTGATCGGGATTGCAGGCGGCGTGCTCGGATTGCTGATCGCGCAGGCCGGATTGTGGAGCGTGCGCCAGCGCCCGGACGACTATGCGCACCTGGCGACGATGGACCCTTCCATGTTGCTGGGCACCTTCGCGCTGGCCATCGTTGCGAGCGTGCTGGCCGGGTTGTTGCCGGCGTGGCGGGCCTGCAGGGTCGTGTCATCACTGCAGTTGAAGACGCAGTAAGGGAACATACCATCATGCAATTGCGACCCATCCTCGTCACGCTGCGCCATCACAGGCTGACCACGCTGCTGCTGGCCCTGCAGGTGGCATTCACCTGCGCCATCGTCTGCAACGTGGTGTTCCTGATCGCGAATCGCGTCCAGCGGATCACCGTTCCGACCGGCATCGCGGAAAACGAACTGTCCGTCATCCGCAGCACCGGCATCGGCAAGGATGAAAACCCGCAGGCGCGGCACGAAGCCGATCTGGCTGCATTGCGCGCGATCCCCGGCGTCACCTCCGCGGTGGCGGTCAGCTATTCGCTGCCGTTGAACCAGAATGAATATTCGACCGGCACCTGCCCCGACAGGCAGGCGCTGGAGCGCGCGATGCAGATCATGTCCGCGGAGGGAACCGGCTGCCTAAATGCGAGCGTGTACGACGGCAC
>NZ_DASSES010000218.1:0-2088 GCF_035695185.1 Frateuria sp. | reverse complement strand
CTTCCGATTGCAGCTTGGCGATGTACGCCTGCGACTTGTCCGCCCAGTCGGCCGGCAGCTCGCCGGCGAGGCGACGCTTGAGCTCCGCGGCGAGCTCCGGGTGCGCCTTGGCGTAGGCGTCGAAGGCTGCGTTCCAGTCCTGCTCGCGCTTGGCGCCCTTGTCCTTGGCGTCCCAGCCGGCATAGATCTCGGCCGGGATTTCGAACGGCGGATGGCTCCAGCCGAGCTGCTGGCGCGCGGCGGCCACCTCGTCCTTGCCCAGCGGGGCGCCATGGCTTTCTTCCTTGCCCTGCTTGTGCGGTGCGCCGAAGCCGATGATGGTCTTGCAGCAGATCAGCGTCGGTCGCTCGCGCTGCGCGGTGGCCTGCGAGAGCGCGCGCTTGATCGCCTCGGCATCGTGGCCGTCGACGTCACCGATCACGTCCCAGCCGTAGGCCTGGAAGCGCTTGACGGTGTCGTCGGTGAACCAGCCATGGACTTCGCCATCGATCGAGATGCCGTTGTCGTCGTAGATCGCCACCAGCTTGCCCAGCGACCAGGTGCCGGCCAGCGAAGCGACCTCGTGCGAGATGCCTTCCATCAGGCAACCATCGCCGAGGAACACATAGGTGTGGTGGTCGACGATGGCGTGGCCCGGGCGGTTGAAGTGCGCTGCCAGCACCTTCTCGGCGAGCGCGAAGCCGACCGCGTTGGCCAGGCCCTGGCCGAGCGGACCGGTGGTGGTTTCCACCCCGGGCGTGTGGCCGTATTCCGGGTGGCCGGCGGTCTTGGAGTGCAGCTGGCGGAAGCGCTTGAGCTCGGCCATCGGCAGGTCGTAGCCGGTCAGGTGCAGCAGCGCGTACTGCAGCATCGAACCGTGGCCGTTGGAGAGCACGAAGCGGTCGCGGTTGGGCCACTTCGGGTTGGCCGGGTTGTGCTGCAGGAAATCGTTCCACAGCACCTCGGCAATGTCGGCCATGCCCATCGGCATGCCCGGGTGGCCGGACTTGGCCGCCTCGACGGCGTCCATGGCGAGGGCTCGCACGGCGTTGGCAAGTTCGCGGCGGGTGGTCATGGGTGCGTCTCCGGGCAAGCGGCAAAGTGTGAATTGTCGCCGATCGTACGGTTACTGTCGCGTCATCGCCCGGGCCCCTCGAGGCCTGCCAATTAATTGGGCCTTAATTTTTCGCGCGTCGATATCGAAGCGCTTCAGGCTGGCCTGCGTTCAATGATTCGAGCACATGCCCCGTGTGCACCGTCCGGCGTGTCCCCACGCGCCCGATGGCCTGACCTCAAAAGCAGGAGAATCCCCATGAACAAGACGCTGTTCGCACTCGCCCTCGCTTCGACCGGTCTGCTGGCCGGCCCGGTCCTCGCGCAGGACAGCTCCGCGGCCCCTTCGGCCACGCCCGCCTCCGACCAGGTCGCCGACAGTACGGCACCGGCGGGCGGCAACTACCAGTCCAGCCAGCCGGTGGGCAGCGGCAACGGGTTCATCGACGCCAACGTCGGCCGCACCAATGGCAACAGCAACGGCGGTTTTGGCAGCGATGCCAGCGACTTCAACTTCTTCAATGGCCACCGCGGCCGGCGCACCGGCTACGGCCTGCTGGGCGGCTATCGCTGGAAGGTCGGCCACGACCTGGGCCTGGGCGTCGAGGCCGGCTATACCGACCTGGGCAACTACCGCCTGCGCAACGTGTTCAACTCCCAGCCGGTGAACCAGCGCGAGACCACCAATGCGTTGCGCGGCTGGATGCTGGGCGTCAACGGCCGCATCGACCTGGCGCCGCAGTGGTACGTGAGCGCGCATGGCGGCTACTTTCGCGCCAACGACAACAACGACCGCTACTACGACACGGTGAGCCAGGAGCTCGGCTTCTCCGACGGCAGCCATCCGGGCCGCGGCAGCTGGTATGCAGGCATCGGCACCGGCTGGGACGTCAACGACCACTTCGGCATCGGGGTGGGTTACGACTACTTCCACGCCAACGCGGGCCACTTTACCAATCCGACGACGGGTGAACGGATCACCGGACTGAAGCGCTCCACCGGCATCGTCTCGCTGGTCGGCGAGTACCGCTTCTGAGCGAAGGGAACGGCGGGTGG
>NZ_DASSES010000217.1:0-29327 GCF_035695185.1 Frateuria sp. | reverse complement strand
ATCGCACGCCCGAGGCGCGCCACGGGCAGACCGTGGTGGCGCGGCTGGAGGGCGAGTTCACCGTCAAGCGGTTCGAGTGCAAGGACGGCCGGATCCGCCTGCTGCCGCGCAATCCGGCCTACACGCCGATCGAGGTGGACCCGCGCGCCACCGACTTCGCCATCGAAGGCTTGTTCGCCGGACTGGTGAGGCCCGGCTGATGAACGTCCACGCAGGCCGGGGCGGGCGCCCGTCCTTCCCGGCAGCGGCCAGCATGGAAGGCCGCGCTCCGTTCGCCCCCATCCGCCCTTCGGGCACCTTCCCCCGCAAGCGGGGGAAGGATCGGAATCGCGCCGCCCTCCCATCCCACGGCGGAAGGCACCTGTCGGGCGGATGGGGGAAGCCTTGCCGATCGGTTGCGACGTGCACAGTTCCCGCAGGATCGGGCGTGCGCACATGAGCAACGTCGTCGCGCTCGATCACCTGTTCGACGCCCGCCGCCTCTGGCGCGGCCAGCCGCAGGCCCGTCCTTCCTCGCGCCAGCCGACCGGCTTCCCGCTGCTGGACGCCGTGCTGCCCAGCGGTGGCTGGCCCGAAGGCGCGCTGAGCGAGGTGTTGCTGCCGCTGGACGGCATCGGCGAACTCACCCTGCTGTGGCCCACGCTTGCGCGCCTGACCCAGGCCGGTGGGCTGGTCGCACTGATCGCCCCGCCCTACCTGCCCTTCCCGGCCGCCTGGGCCAATGCCGGCGTACGGCTGGACCGGCTCGAGTTGGTGCGCGCCGATCCACGCGACGTACCGTGGGCCACCGAACAATGCCTGCGCTCGGCCGCCTGCGCCGCCGTGCTGTGCTGGCCGCAGCAGGCCGACGACCGCACGCTGCGCCGGCTGCAGCTCGCGGCGGAAACCGGCCAGTGCCTGGGGATAGCGATGCGTCCCGCCTCGGCGGCCGTCCACGCCTCGCCGGCGGCGCTGCGGCTGGTGCTGGAAAGCCGGCCCGCGCGCCTGCGCGTGCTCAAGTGCCGCGGCGGCAATCCGCCGGCGCAGCCACTGCCCTGGCCGCTGCCGCTGGGCACATCTTCGGAGCCGGTGCCGGACCATCCCGCCACGGCCGTCCCGGACCGCGCCTGAGGCCCACGGCATGTTGTGGGCCTGCATCCTGTTGCCGCAGCTGGCGCTCGACGGCGTCCTGCGCCGCCATGCCACGCCGGACGAACCCTTGGTGCTGGTCGACGGCCCGGTGCAGCGGCGCGTGCTGCGCGCGGTCAACGCCACGGCGAAGGCACAAGGCCTGCGCGCGGGTCTGCCCCTGGCTACGGCGCAGGCGATCTGCGCGCGCTTTGCCGTGGTCGAGCACGATCCGGCCGAAACCATGCGCTGGCACGCGTTCCTCGCCGCATGGGCCTATCGTTACGGCGCCCAGGTCAGCCGGCAGATGCCGTCCTCGC
The DNA here is from genome assembly GCF_035695185.1 of Frateuria sp. Lineage (GTDB taxonomy): Bacteria > Pseudomonadota > Gammaproteobacteria > Xanthomonadales > Rhodanobacteraceae > Frateuria_A. The sequence continues at coordinate 27,900 of NZ_DASSES010000217.1, read as the reverse complement.
TGCTGGTCGAGGTGGAGGCGAGTTTCCGCCTGTTCGGCCCGTGGCCGCGGATGGAAGCGCTGCTGCGCGAGGACCTGGCCACACTCGGCTTCCGCCACCGCATCGCGCTGGCGCCCAACCCCTGGGCCGCACGCGCGCTGGCCGGCGTGCACGATGGCCTGGCGATCACCCACGACGCGCCGCTGAAGCAGGCGCTCGGCCAGTTGCCGGTGGAGCGTGCCGGCCTGCCACCGGAAGCCGCCGCCAGCCTGCGCCGCATGGGCCTGCGCCGGCTCGCGCAGGTCTACACCCTGCCGCGTGCGGCGCTGGCCCGGCGCGTGGGCACCGGGACGCTCGACCAGCTCGACCGCCTCGGCGGCACGCTGGCCACGCCGCTCACCTGCTACCAGCCGCCGGATCATTTCGAATCGCGCATCGAGTTCAACTACGAAGTCGGCGCGACAGGCCAGCTGCTGTTCCCGCTGCGGCGCATGACCGGCGACCTCGCTGCCTACCTCGCCGGCCGCGACGGCGGCGTGCAGCGCTTCGTGCTGCGGATGGAACACGAGCGCGGCGCCGCCACCGAAATACCGGTCGGCCTGCTCGCCCCCGAACGTGATGCAGCCATGCTGTTCGAACTGGCCCGCGGCCGGCTCGATCTGGTGCAGCTGGCCGCACCGGTGCGCGCCCTGCAGCTGGTCGCGCGCGAACTGCCGCCGTTCGTGCCGGCCGGCCGCGACCTGTTCGACGTGCGTCCGCAGCAGGCGGTGCCGTGGGAGCAACTGCGCGAACGCCTGCGTGCGCGGCTGGGCGACGAAGCCGTGCACGGCCTGTCGATCCATGCCGACCACCGTCCCGAGCGCGCCTGGCGCGACCACGGCGAAAGCGCCCCCGCCCCGCCCCTGCCGCGCCCCGGCTGGCTGCTGCCGCAACCGATCCCGCTGCGCGGCCATGAGCTGCGCATCCTGGCCGGCCCCGAACGCGTCGAAAGCGGCTGGTGGGACGGCGACGTGCGGCGCGACTACTACGTGGTCGAGACCGCCGCCGGGCAACGCGCCTGGGCTTATTGCCCGGTCGGCGAGCGCGAGGGCTTCATGCTGCACGGGTGGTTCGCATGAATCACGCGGTGACCCGCGCACGATGGCCCCTTCCCCTGCCCGCGGGGGGAGTCTGGGAGGGGGTAGGCCGGCCTTGCCGCAACGTGTGGAATCCCTCCCCGACCCTCCCTTCCAAGCAGGGGAGGGAGCAGTCGCTCGCCATGAGGCCGTTCCCCCGGCACGGGAGGCTTGCCGCATGAGCCTCCCCGACTACGCCGAGCTCCATTGCCTCTCCGCCTTCAGCTTCCAGCGCGGCGCCTCACTGGCGATCGAGCTGTTCGAGCGCGCCCGGCAGCAGGGTTACCGCGCGCTGGCGATCACCGACGAATGCACCCTCGCCGGCATCGTGCGCGCGCTCGAAGCCTCGCGCGAAACCGGCGTCAAGCTGATCGTCGGCAGTGAGTTCCGGTTTGCCGACGGCCCCAAGTGCGTGCTGCTGGTGGAGAACCGCCAGGGCTACGCGCGGTTGTGCCAGCTCGTCACCACCGCGCGGCGCCGCGCACCCAAGGGCCGCTACGAATCCCTGCGCGAGGATCTGGGCGACACCGACGGCCTGCTCGCACTGTGGCTGCCCGGTGCGCAGCCCGACGCGGCCGAAGGCAGCTGGCTGAAGGAGCGCTTCCCCGGCCGCTGCTGGCTCGCGGTCGAGCTGCACCGCGGGCCCGACGACGACGCGCGCCTGGCGTCCCTGCGCATCCTCGGCGAACGCCTGGGCCTGCCACTGGTCGCCAGCGGCGACGCGCACATGCACGTGCGCGCCCGCCGCCCGCTGCAGGACGTGATGACCGCGATCCGCCACCACACCACCGTGGCGCAGGCCGGCCACCGCCTGTTCCCCAACGGCGAGCGCCACCTGCGCACGCGGCGCGCACTCGCGGCCATCCATCCGCCCGAACTGCTGGCCGAGAGCGTCGCGATCGCGCAGCGCTGCACGTTCCGGCTGGACGAGCTCGAATACACCTACCCGCACGAGCTGGTGCCGGAGGGCCACACCCCGGCCACCTGGTTGCGCCAGCTGGTCGAGGAAGGCGTGTGCTGGCGCTGGCCCGATGGCATCCCGGCGAAGGAGCGCAGGCAGATCGAGGACGAACTGGCCCTCATCAAGCTCAAGGCGTATGAGTCCTACTTCCTCACCGTGCACGACATCGTGCGCCATGCGCGCTCGAAGGCCATCCTCTGCCAGGGCCGCGGCTCGGCCGCCAACTCGCTGGTCTGCTTCGCGCTCGGCATCACCGAGGCCGATCCGGCCACCAGCAACCTGCTGTTCGAGCGCTTCATCTCGCTCGATCGCGACGAGCCGCCGGACATCGACGTCGACTTCGAGCACGAACGCCGCGAGGAAGTGCTGCAATACGTGTTCGACCGCTACGGCCGCGACCGCGCCGCGCTCACCGCGGTGGCGACCGAGTACCGCGGGCGTGGCGCGATCCGCGACGTGGCGCGCGCGCTCGGCATGTCGCCGGAACTGGCCGGCGAGCTGTCCGCCACGCTGGACCGCTGGAGCGGCGAGGTGCCGCCGTCGGACCGGCTGCGCGAGCGCGGCTTCGATCCGGACACGCCGCTGATCCGCCAGGTGCTCGCGCTCACCGTGCAGCTGATCGGTTTCCCGCGCCACCTCTCCCAGCACCCCGGCGGCTTCGTCATTTCCGAGCACCCGCTCTCCACGCTGGTGCCGGTGGAGAACACGGCCATGGACGGCCGCACGGTGATCCAGTGGAACAAGGACGACCTGGACACGCTGGGCATGCTGAAAGTGGACTGCCTGGCACTGGGCATGCTCACCGCCCTGCGCAAGACCTTCGACCTGCTGCGCGACAGCGGCCGCGGCGACTACACCGTCGCCGGCATCAACAAGGACCACAAGGACGACAAGCCCACCTACGACATGATCAGCCGCGCCGACACCATCGGCGTGTTCCAGATCGAATCGCGCGCGCAGATGGCCATGTTGCCGCGGCTGAAACCACGCCAGTTCTACGACCTGGTGATCGAGGTGGCGATCGTGCGTCCCGGCCCGATCCAGGGCGACATGGTGCATCCCTACCTGCGCCGGCGTAACGGCGAAGAGGAGGTCAGCTATCCCTCCGAGGCGCTGAAGGAAGTGCTCAAGCGCACGCTCGGCGTCCCGCTGTTCCAGGAACAGGTGATGCAGATCGCCATGGTCGCGGCCGACTTCAACGGTAGCCAGGCCGATGCGCTGCGCCGTTCGATGGCGGCCTGGAAGCGCCATGGCGGGCTGGAGCCGCACCGCGAGAAACTGCTGGCCGGCATGCTCAGGAACGGCTACAGCCGCGAGTTCGGCGAGCACCTGTTCGAGCAGATCAAGGGCTTCGGCAGCTACGGCTTCCCCGAATCGCACGCGGCCAGCTTCGCCCTGCTCGCCTACGTCAGCAGCTGGCTGAAATGCCACGAGCCGGCGGCGTTCGCCTGCGCGTTGATCAACTCCGCACCGATGGGTTTCTACTCGCCCGACCAGCTGCTGCAGGATGCGCGTCGCCACGGCATCCGCACGCTGCCGATCGACGTGCGCCACAGCGCCTGGGACTGCATGCTGGAGCCCGAGCGCGATGCGCGGCTGCAGCCGGCGATCCGCATGGGCCTGCGGTTGATCCGCGGCTTCTCCGAAGCGACCGCCAGGGACATCATGGCTGCCCGCGCACAGCGGCCGTTCGTCGACGTGGCGGACCTGAGCATTCGTGCGCAGCTCGATCGCCGCGACCAGGCCCTGCTCGCCGATGCCGGTGCGCTGCGCGCACTGGCCGGCCATCGCCATCGCGCGCGCTGGGCGATCGCCGGCGTCGAACCGCAGCTGCCGCTGTTCCCCGGTTCCACGCCCGAAACCGAGCCGATCGCGCTGCCGCTGCCCACGCGCGGCGAGGACCTGCGTGCCGACTACGCGCTTACCGGCACCACGCTGGGCCCGCATCCGCTGCGGCTGCTTCGCCCGCGGCTGCGCGCGCGGCACTACCGCGCCTCGAACGAGCTGGCCGGCGTGCCCAACGGCCGTCCCGTGCGCGTGGCCGGCATCGTCACCCTGCGCCAGCAGCCGCAGACATCCAGCGGCGTGGTGTTCCTGACCATCGAGGACGAGTTCGGGCTGACCAATGTGGTGATCTGGCGGCGCGTGGTGCTGCGCCAGCGACGCGTGCTGCTCGCGTCGCGGTTGCTGGCGATCGAAGGCCACCTGGAAAGCGAGCATGGCGTCCAGCACCTGATCGCGCACACGCTGGAGGACCTGACACCGATGCTGGGCGAGCTGGACGTGCGCTCGCGGGACTTTCACTGACGACGCGTGCGGTGGGCCACGCCCACCTACGCCAGCTTTCCGAGCGCTCCGGCGACCGCACGCAGATCCGCCACCAGCTCATCGAACGCCGCGTGCCGCTTCGCTTCCTCGGGCATGCGCAGCACTGCCGACGGATGCCAGGTCGCCAACCCCCGGGTGCCCTCGCCCAGCGGCCGCCACACGCCGCGCTCGCGGGTGATGCGAAAGGCATTGCCGAACATCGTCTGCGCCGCCATCGCGCCCAGCCCGACGACCAGCTTCGGCTTCACCCGCAGCAATTCGGCCGCCAGCCACATGCGGCAGGCGGCCTGCTCGGCGGCATTCGCGCGCTTGTGCAGCTTGGCGGTGCCGCGCGTCTCGTACTTGAAGTGCTTGACGGTATTGGTCAGGTACAGCGTCGAACGGTCCAGCCCCGCCTCGTGCAGCGCCCGGTCGAGCAATTGCCCGGCCGGACCGACGAAGGGCACGCCCTCGCGGTCCTCGTGCAGCCCGGGCTGTTCGCCGATCAGCATCACCTGCGCCGCCGCCGGGCCCTGCCCGAAGACCGTCTGCGTGCCGTAGCGCCACAGCGGACAGGCGTGGCAGTCGCGCGCCTTGCGCCGCAGGGTCGTGAGCGCACCGGCCGGCACCTCGTCCACCGGCTTGGCGAGCGGAACGCCGAACGGGTTGCTGGCGTGACGGGTCGGCATGGCCAGCGGACGCTAGCTTCGGCGGAGTGAACCCGCCGGCAAGGTCGCGCCGCTCCACGAGCGGATCGTTCCCCGCGACCGCGGGGGACGATCGCGAAGCACGCCTCAGATGGTCCGCAGGAATGCCTCCAGCACGCTCCCGCGGTATTTCTGCCGGTGCAGCAGCACAGAAAGCATGCGCCTGAGGTCGAGGAATGGCGTCTTCAGGGCCACCAGCCGGCCGGTCGCCAGTGCATCGGCCAGCGCCACCTCGGGCAGGCAGGCGATGCCCAGACCGGCGGCGACCGCCTGCTTGATGCCCTCGATCTGGTCCAGTTCCAGCACCGTCTCGCCCGGCGGCAACTGCGCCAGCACGCGCTCGGTGGTCGCACGGGTGGCCGAGCCCGGTTCGCGCAGCACCCAGCGGGCGCCGGCGAAGTCCGCCGGCTTGAGCGCCCGCCTGCCCGCCAGCGGATGTCCCGGGGCCGCGCACACGCGCAGCCGATCCTCGCGCCAGGGTCGCAGCTCCAGTTGCGGATGCGCCACCGGCCCCTCCACGCAACCGACGTCGAGCGCGTGGTCGAGCAGTTGCGAAGCGATCGTGTCGGTGTTCGCCACGCGCAGGCGGACTGCCACCTGCGGCTGCGCGCTCACGAAGCCGCCCAGCAGCTCGCCCACCAGGTAGTTGCCGACCGTGTTGCTGGCGCCGACGCGCAGTTCGCCCGCCAGTGCCTGCGCATCGCCCTGGCCGAAGTGGGCCAGTTCCGCGTGACGCTCGAGCAGCTCCTGCGCGCGTGGCAGCAGTTCGCGCCCGCGCGCGTTGAGGTGCAGCCGCCCGCGCTCGCGGTCGAACAGCGGCACGCCGAGCTGTCGTTCCAGTTCCGCCAGCGCCATGCTCGCGGCCGGCTGGGTCAGGTGCACGCGCCCGGCGGCGGCACGCAGGCTGCCGTGCAGGGCGGTCTGCACGAACACGTCGAGCTGGCGGGGCGTAATGTTGATCACTCAGCAAAGCTTATACCAGTGATCAGATATGCAAAGTTTTCCTGATGAACGCGCACGCGGACAATGGATGCACTCCCCCCTTCGAGCCGTCCATGAGCGCCGTCACCACGCCCGCCCCCACCCTCGCCGCCCGCCTGCCGGGCCTGGGCCTTGCACTCGCCATCGCGCTGGTGGCGCTGTGGCTGGGACGGCAGGCGCCGCTGGTCGGTGGCCCGGTGATCGGCATCGTGCTCGGCATCGTGGTGCGCAACACCTTCTCGCCCGGCGTGCGCTTCACCCCCGGCATCCAGTTCGCCGGCAAGCAGGTGCTGCAATGGTCGATCATCGCGCTGGGCTTCGGGCTCAGCCTCGACCAGGTGGCGAAGACCGGCCTGGAATCGCTGTCGGTCACGCTGGTCACGATGAGTGCGGCCTTCGTCGCGGCGTGGGGGCTGGGCCGGCTGCTCGGCGTGCACGACCAGCTCAAGGTGCTGATCGGCGTGGGCACGGCGATCTGCGGTGGTTCGGCGATTGCCGCGGTGACCCCGATCATCAGGCCGGACGAGCACGACACCGCGTTCGCGATCTCCACCATCTTCCTGTTCAACGTGGTGGCGGTGCTGCTGTTCCCGCTGCTGGGACACCTGATGCACCTGTCGGACCTCGGCTTCGGACTGTGGGCGGGCACCGCGATCAACGACACCTCCTCGGTGGTGGCGGCCGGCTACAGCTACAGCCATGCGGCGGGCGACTACGCCACCATCGTCAAGCTGACCCGCGCCACGCTGATCATTCCGGTGTGCATCACGCTGGCAGTGATGGTGGCGCTGCGCGAAAAGAAGAAAGGCGCCGCCGACTTCAGCCTCAAGCGCATCTTTCCCTGGTTCATCCTGTGGTTCCTGGTCGCGTCGGGGGTGCGCACGGCGGGGCTGGTGCCGTTGGCAGCGCAGCCGCTGATCCATGCCGCGGCGGAATTCCTGATCATCGTCGCGCTGACCGCGATCGGCCTGTCGGCCAACCTGCGCCGGATGATCGCCAGCGGGCCGCGGCCGATCCTGCTGGGGTTCGGCGTGTGGGTCGCGGTGGCGGTGAGCAGCCTGCTGGTGCAGCTGGTGATCGGGCAGCTTTGAACGCGGCTCTGTAGCTCGCGGCCCTTCGACTTCGCTGCGCTACGCTCAGGGCGAACGGAAAACATCCAATCCGTTTCGGGCACTACAGTTTTACCTACGCCAGTTACCCACGCCATCGCCTCCGCAACCGTTCGCCCTGAGCGTAGGCCCGCAGGGCCGAAGTCGAAGGGTCCGGGAGGAGCTAGGGTGTGGCGCGCCCCTGCTCCGCCAGCGTCAGCGCCACCTTGTCGCGCAGGTACACCGGCAACGCCTGTTCCGGCGGCACGGCACGGCCGGCCTGGTATTCGCGCACGGCCAGCTCCGCCACATGGCGGGCTTGCGGGTAACGATCGCCTTCGGCCTGGCGCAGCTCGCCGGTGAGATGGCCGCGCAGCACGTCCGCGTAGGTGGTCCAGCCACTGCCGACCACATTCCACGCTTCGGCCCGGGGCACCACCAGCGCATCGGGCCCGCAGACACGCTCCTCGTCCAGCGCCACCAGCCCGCCGTTGCCGTCGCGGCGATAGCACGCGACATAGACCTCGCCCATGCGCGCGTCGATCACGGCAAGGATCGCCGCCTCGTCCTCCGGCGCCTCCAGCGCCAGCGCGGCCAGCGAGGACACCGGCACCACCGGCCGGTCCAGCGCCAGCGCCATGCCCTGCGCCAGCGCCACGCCCAGCCGCACGCCCGTGAACGCACCGGGGCCACGGCCGACCGCGATCGCGTCCAGCGCGTGCCGGCCCAGGCCCGCTTCGGCGAGCAGCGCGTCGGCCATCGGCAGCGCCAGTTCCGCGTGGCGACGCGGGGCCAGTTCGCTGCGGGCGATCACTTCCTGTCCGTGCACCAGGGCGACGGAACAGGCTTCGGTGCTGGTTTCGATGGCTAGCAGGTTCATGCGCGGAATTCTCGCACGCCCCCGCCGGCGAGGCTGGATGTCGATCCGGCGGGGCCCGGATCGTCGCCATGACAGCTGATGAAGCGCTCGCCGTTCCCTACCATGCCGCACATCCCGCCAAGGAGCTCCCGCTTGAACACGCCGACCCCGACCGCCCCCGCCCGCGACGGCCGCTGGCTCGCCCTCACCGTGCTGTGCCTGGGCGTGCTGATGATCGTGCTTGACACCACCATCGTGAACGTGGCGCTGCCCTCGATCCGCGCCGACCTCGGCTTCTCCGAGGCCACCCTGGCCTGGGTGGTGAACGCCTACGTGCTGACCTACGGCGGCTTCCTGCTGCTGGGCGGGCGGCTGGGCGACCTGTTCGGGCACCGCAGGCTGTTCCTGCTCGGGCTCACGCTGTTCACCCTCGCCTCGCTGGCCTGCGGCATGGCCGGCTCGCGCGAATGGCTGGTGATCGCGCGCGGCATCCAGGGCCTGGGCGGCGCAGTCGTCACCGCGGTGGCGCTATCGCTGATCATGGACTTGTTCACCGAGCCGGCCGAGCGTGCCAAGGCGATGGGCGTGTACGGCTTCGTCTGCGCCGGCGGCGGCAGCGTGGGCGTGCTGCTGGGCGGCTTGCTGGTAAGCACGCTGAGCTGGCACTGGGTGTTCCTGGTCAACCTGCCGATCGGCCTGGTGGTGTTCGTGGCCTCGCTGCGCCTGCTGCCGGCGGCCCACGGCAGCAGCGGCATGCGCCACCTCGACGTCGGCGGCGCGCTCGCCATCACGACGGCGCTGGTCCTGGCGGTCTACGCGATCGTCGACGGCAACCAGGCCGGCTGGCTGTCGGTGCGCACGCTCGGCATGCTCGCCGGCGCGGCGGCGCTGCTCGTGCTGTTCCTCTTCATCGAGACGCGGGTGCGCGCACCGCTGGTGCCGTTGCAGCTGTTCCGCCGGCGCAACCTGGCGATCGCCAACGTGGTCGGCGTGCTGTGGGCGGGTGCGATGTTCGCCTGGTTCTTCCTCTCCGCGCTGTACCTGCAGCTGGTGCTCGGCTACGGGCCGATGGCAGTGGGCCTGGCCTTCTTGCCCGGCAACCTGGTGATGGCCGCCTGCTCGCTGGGCCTGTCCGCCCGGATCGTGATGCGCTTCGGCATCCGGCGCCCGCTGGCCGGCGGCCTGCTGGTGGCGGCCACCGGGCTCGCGCTGTTCGCCCGCGCACCGGCCGACGGGCATTTCGTGGTCGACGTGCTGCCGGGCATGGTGCTGCTCGGCCTGGGCGCAGGCATCGCGTTCAACCCGGTGCTGTTGGCGGCGATGAACGATGTGGAGCCACGCGACTCCGGCCTGGCCTCGGGCGTGGTCAACACCGCCTTCATGATGGGCGGCGCGCTGGGCCTGGCGGTGCTGGCCAGCCTGGCGGCGGCACGTACCGGGACGGCGCTGGAGGCCGGCTTCGCCCAGGCGATCGCGCTCAACGCGGGCTATCGCGCCGCGTTCCTGGCCGGCACCGGCTTCGCGGTGCTCGCCGCGCTGCTCGGCGGGCTGCTGCTGCGTCCGCGGCCGTCCATGATGGCGGTGGAAGCCTCGCCGGCGCCCTAGCTGCCACCACCGTCGTCGTCATCACTGCTCCCGGGACCGGGCGTGGGCGTCGCCCGCCTGGCCTCCGCGCGATAGGCCGCGTCGGTCTCGCCGCCCTCGAGCAGGTCGTCGATCGGGTCTTCGTCCAGGCCACCGCGCTGGGGATCGAGCGAGCGCGTGCGATCATCCGCCCATTCGATGGTGTCCAGGCGTTCGCGCCGCACGTCACCGCCGTGTTCGCCGGGTCGCGCCGGGTCGTCGGCCGGGTGGTCGGCGCCGGCTCTGCGCGTGGGCAGGTCGTCTCGCCCGGATTCGTCACGGCTGCGCTGTCTGCTCATGGCCTTCGCTCCGTCAGCACGGGTGACCAGCATCGGGCGCGCGGCGTCGCGGCGGCGAGAAGCCGCTGCGTTCCATTACCTGCCAGGTAATCGCTCGGCTCCGGTGGCGGCCGCAAGCTGTCTCCACACCCCCGATGGAGAACCGCCATGAACGCCACCCGCGACCTGGTCGCCAACTACATCCGCAGCTGGAACGAAGCCGACCCACGGCGCCGCCGCGCGCTGATCGAGAACGTCTACGCCGAACACGCCGTGTACACCGATCCGCTGGCGCAGGCGCGCGGCCGGGATGCCATCGACGCCACCGTCGAAGCCGTCCAGGGCATGTTTCCGGGGCATGTCTTCACCCTCGCCGGCGAGGTCGATGCACACCACGACCTGGTCCGCTTCCACTGGCATCTCACGGCCGCAGGCGCCGACGAGCCGCTGGTGATCGGCTTCGACGTGGCCGAGCTGGACCAGGGCCGGATCCATCGCGTGCACGGCTTCCTGGACAAGGTGCCGATGGCGGCCTGAGTGCCCGCCGCGAAAGCGGCGGCGCCCCCACCTCGAGGAGTTCCCCATGAGCCACTTCACCACCACCGACGGCACCCGCCTGTTCTACCGCGACTGGGGCCACGGCCAGCCGATCGTCTTCCTCGCCTCCTGGGCGCTGGACTCGCGTGCCTGGGACCGGCACATGTTGCACTTCAACGCGCTCGGCTACCGCTGCGTTGCACTGGACCGCCGCGGCCACGGCCGCTCGGATGATCCCGGCCGCGGTTACCACCTCGATCGCCTGGCCGACGACGTGGCCGAACTGCTCGAGCACCTGGACCTGCGCGACGCGACGGTGGTCACCCACTCGATGGCCAGTGGCGAGTGCACGCGCTACCTCGCCCGCCACGGCAGCGCACGCATTGCGCGTGCGGTCTTCCTGGCGCCCGTCGCGCCTAGCTACGCCGAAGGCAGCCGCGGCCCCTGGAGCATGGACGAACCCACCACCGACGCGGTACTCGCCGCCATCCGGGGCGACCTGCCGCGGTGGCTGACGGAGAACGCCGACGGCTTCTTCCTCCCCGCCGAGACGGGCACCACGCCGGAGTTCGTCGAGCACACCATCGCCATCATCCGCGACGCCTCGCTGCAGGCGCTGGTCGAATGCTTCCGCGCCAAGCGCGCGGACCAGCGCGCCGAGATCGCCACCATCGACGTGCCCCTGCTGGTGATCCACGGCAACCGCGACGTCAGCGAGCCGGTGCAGCAGGGCCGCGCCATCGCCACGCTGGTGCCGCACAGCCGCTACATCGAGTACGCGGGGGCGCCGCATGGGCTTTACCACACGCACTTCGACCGGTTGGTGGGGGATCTCGGCACCTTCCTGCGCGAACCGGTGGCGGCCTAGGGGGGGACGCCCGTACCGTTCGCTCCAAATGCCGCGAACCGGGCGGTGTCTCCCGGACATCGCGAAAGCCACCACGCAGAGCCTTTGGCATCATCCCCGCATGAACGCCCAGACCCTCCACGCCTCGCGCCCCATCGGCGATCTTCTGCGCGAATGGCGCCGCCACCGCCGCCTCTCGCAGCTCGACCTCGCCACCGGCGCGGAGATCTCCACGCGCCATCTGAGCTTCGTCGAATCCGGCCGCGCCAACCCGAGCCGGGACATGATCCTGCACTTGGCCGAATACCTGGACGTGCCGCTGCGCGAGCGCAACGCCCTGCTGGTCGCCGCCAACTTCGCCCCGGCCTTCCGCGAGCGCGCGCTGGACGACCCGGCGCTCGCCGGCGCCCGCGCCACCATCGAGCGGCTGCTCGAGGGCCTGGAGCCCTATCCCGCGCTCGCGGTGGACCGCTACTGGCAGCTGGTGGCCAGCAACCAGGCCACGCTGCGCCTGCTCGGCGGCGTGGCGCCGGAACTGCTCGAACCACCCGTCAACGTGCTGCGCCTGAGCCTGCACCCGGCCTCGCGCCACGCATCCGCAACCTGGGCCAGTGGCGCGCCCACCTGCTGCACCGCCTGCGCCAGCAGATCGACGCCAGCCACGACCCGCAGCTGATCGCCTTGCTGCGCGAGCTGCAGGCACTGCCCATCGCCGAGGACACGCCGGACGCCGATACCGCCTCGTCGATTGCGGTGCCGCTGCAACTGGACGTCGATGGCCACGCGCTCTCCCTGCTCAGCACCACCACCGTGTTCGGCACGCCGGTGGACATCACGCTGGCGGAGCTGGCGCTGGAAGCGTTCGTGCCAGCCGATGCGGCGACGGCAGAACGGCTGCGGGCGATGGCCGGCTGAGGCGCATCGATCAGGGCAGTACGCGCTCTCCCCTGCCGCCCTCGCCCTCGGCTTCGCACAGGGATGCCGGCAGGAACTTCACGTCAGCGAGATCGAAATGCCAATGACGTCGGACCAGTCGAACTGTTCCACTGCGCCGTACCGCACAAGAAGCCGCCAACGCCGATCGGCCACGAGAATGGATCTGCACCTACCGGCCCACGAGATACCCGCGAGCCACGAGAGACGATCAGGCATATTTCAGAGAAAATCGAGCATTAACTGTCTCGCCACGCACGCCTAAAGTGACTCCCACGTTCCAACCACCCAACGAGGAGTCAGTCATGTCGCGTATCGCCACCCCATCCGTCCAGTCAGCCACCGGCGCCACCGCCGAGGTCTATGCCCAGATCCGCAAGGCCGCCGGCAGCGTGCCCAACACCTTCGCCGCGATCGGCGCACATGGTCCGGCCGCGCTCAAGGCGGTACTGCAGGCCGAAGCGGTGCTGTCGTCCGGTGGCCTGACCCGGCAGGACCAGGAAACCATCAAGCTGCTGGTCAGCGAGGTGACCGGTTGCGACTACTGCGTGGCCGCGCACAGCATGCTCGGCAAGATGGCGGGCCTGAAGCCCGAAGCGCTCAAGCAGCTCCGCGCCGGCCAGCCGACCGGCGATGCCAGGCGCGACGCGCTGGCGCGTTTCGTGCGCCTCCTGGTCGAGACCAGCGGCACCATCGCCGAGTCGGAGTTCGACGCGATCAGGGCCGCCGGCTACACCGAGGCGCAGCTGGTCGACATCAGCCTGGCCATCGCGCTGGTCATCTTCACCAACACGTTCAACCGCATCAACGACACCGAGCTGGATTTCCCGGCGGTCCAGTGAGCGGCTTGACGGCGCCACTCCGGTGGCGCCTTTTTTCCCGGGTCAGGGCGGAGCCATTTCCACGGTCGGCACAAGAGGCCGCCCCGCGCCGGAAAATCAGGTTGCGACGCACCTCCGTCCAGCGTTCCGGATCACCCGCCGGGCCGCGCTTTTCGCCGGTTCCGGTGGGCCGCCTGCTTCGCGCGATTGCCACAAAGGGCCATGCTGCACCAGCGACGGGCGCGGCCTCGCGTGTGATCGGCAAAGAGCAGTGTGCAGGTGGGCCCCTCGCAGGCTTTCACGTAGGAGAAGTCTTCGTCGCAAACCACCCGGGCGATCGCTTCGGCGATCGGCAGCAGCAGAGCCTCGGGTGAGTTCCAACGGCGCAACCGGGCCAGTGCGAACGCGGACGATTGGCCGGGGGACGCCACGACGACCTGGCCAAAACTTTCGTCGCGCTTCAGCAGCTCGTTGAGCGGAGCGAGTTCAGCGAGATCGGCCTCGCGTAGGGGGCGGCCCATGTGATCGCGCACGAAGCCGCGGAACCACTCGCGCAGCGCCCTGGCCTGCCCGGCAAGGCGATCGATCTCTCCCGGAATGGCCCGCTCGCGCGTCGCGCGGAGCACCTCGTCAGGCACCAGCCGCGCCTGACGGAGCCAGCCCAGCAGTCCCTCGCCGTCATCGAGCCAATCAACAGGCGTGTCCACGGGCGTGGCCACGGAGTTGAGGAAGTCCAGCGCGACCGAGTCGGCCAGAAAAAAAGCGGGTGCCGCCTGTGTCATGCGAATTCTCCTGCCAGGAAAGTAACCAGACAAAATGCGGTTGACAAGTTACTTTGTCGCGCATAACCTCACTACTCATGTGTTAGCGGTTACGACCACTTCAAGCCTGGTGCGTGCTCCATGAACGCCTCCAGCCGGTCAGGATTCGCAGCAGTAATGGGAAACGCGGTCCGCCAGGGTATGCGGTGCGCGAACGGACGAAAGGCTCTAGCTGCCGCTGCAGTCCGGATAACGGCAATACGAGCGGTTACTTAGGGTCTGCCATGCGCATCCGCCGCTGGCTTCCCCGCCGGCGCCCGCACGATCCCATTCGACGTAGACCTCCGAATCAACGCCTCCCACGCAAAGGAGAACTGCCATGTCCACTGTTCGATACCGCCATGCCAACGTCGACGGCCTGAAGGTTTTCTACCGCGAGGCAGGCCAGGCCGGGAAACCCAAGTTGCTGCTGCTCCATGGCTTCCCGAGCGCCAGCCACATGTTCCGCGAACTGATCCCGCTGCTCAGTAACCACTTCCACATCGTCGCGCCCGATCTGCCCGGCTTCGGCCAGTCCGACATGCCTCCGCGGGAACAGTTCGAATACACGTTCGACCACATCGCCGCCGTCATCGACCGCCTCACCGAGGTGGTGGGTTTCGATCGCTTCGCGCTCTACGTGTTCGACTATGGCGCGCCGACCGGCTTCCGCCTGGCCGCGAAGCACCCTGATCGCATCACCGGCATCGTCTCGCAGAACGGCAACGCCTATGTGGAAGGCCTGAGCGAAGGCTGGAACCCGATCCGCGCCTATTGGGAAGACCCGTCGCAGGACAACCGCGAGGCGCTGCGCAAACTGCTCGCGCCGGACACGACCCGCTGGCAGTACACGCATGGTGTCGCCGACGAGTCGCGGGTATCGCCCGATGGCATCGCGCTGGACAACTACTACCTTGCCCGCCCCGGCATGGACGAGGTCCAGCTGGACCTGTTCCTCGACTACAAGAGCAACGTCGCCCTGTACCCCGCCTTCCAGACGTACTTCCGCGAGCATCAGCCGCGCCTCCTGGCGATCTGGGGCAAGAACGATCCGTTCTTCCTTCCCCCGGGTGCCGAAGCGTTCAAACGCGACATCCCCGAAGCACGCGTGAGTTTCCTCGACACCGGGCATTTCGCGTTGGAGACCCACGCGGGCGAGATCGCTGACGCCATTCGCGGCTTCTTCGCCCACTGAACGACCGATAGGGTGTTGACCCGAGGCCGCTTCGATGAAAAGCGCATCGAGTGCGGCCTCGGGCCCGGTCAGCCAATGGGCTCTATTCAGGCCGCGCGGCTCTGCGCCGCCTGGCGAAGCACCGGCAGCACCTCCTCGGGGTCGGGACGGCGGCTGTAGTCGGGATTGACCTCGGCGTAGAGGATGCTGCCGTCCTGCCCGATCACGAAGCGACCCGGCATCGGCAAGGTCCAGCTGGGGTCGTCGTTGAAGGCCGGCAGGTCGTTCTTCAGGGTCTTGTAGACCTCGACTCTGGTAGTCCGGCAGCTCGAAGCGCAGGCCGAAGGCCACACCGACCTCGCCCCGGGTGTCGGGAACGACAGGCGGTTCTGGCGCACCGACTTGCGGCTGTTCGCCGGAACCTGGGGCGAGATTGCGCCCTCGGCAGCGAGGCCGGTTTGTCACCCGGCAGCGCGATGGCTATAGTCCCGGCCCCGCTCCCGCAAAACTCCGAGGAACCGTCCGATGCGCCAGTGATGCCGCCGTCTTCCCGACGGCCTGTCCCCCTCCATCCCACCAGATGGACCGACACACGGCACCCTGGAGATCCCATGACGGAAGTTTTCCTGACGCTGCAAGACGCGGCGTTCGCGTGGCCCGATGGCCAGCGCGTTTTCTCGCATATCGACATCCAGCTCGACCGTTGCCACACCGGCCTGGTCGGGCGCAATGGCGCGGGTAAGAGTGTGCTCGGGCGTGTGCTCGCCGGCGAGCTCGAGCCGACCCAGGGGCGATGTCTGCGCACGGGTCGCATCGCTTATGTCGCTCAACAGGTGGCCTGTCCGGCAGGCGCGACGGTGGCGTCCATCGCAGGCGTGCAGCCTATTCTCGATGCACTCAACCGCATCGAAGCAGGCGAAGTGCGCGCACACGACTTCGAGACGGTCGGAGACCGCTGGGACATCCGCCAGCGACTGCCCGCGTGGCTGGATGCGCACGGCCTCGGGCACCTCGCCCCGGATCGCCCGGCCGCCGGACTCAGTGGCGGCGAGTTGACGCGGATCGCGCTGGCGGGGGCATGGTTGGCAGAGCCGGACATGCTGGTGCTCGACGAGCCTACCAACCACCTCGACCGCTCCTGTCGCGAGGCACTGCTGGAGCGCCTGCGCGCGTGGCCCAAGGGCTTGCTGGTGATCAGCCACGACCGCGAACTGCTGCAGCCGATGCAGCGCATCTTGGAACTCTCGGCCACCGGTCTGCGCGACTACGGCGGCGGCTACGACTTCTACGCGCATTCGAAGATGGAGGAACAAGACCGCGCCAGACAGGAGCTGGGGCATCGCAAGGCCGAACAGCGACGCGGCGAAGCTGCCATCCGCCAGACGCTGGAGAACCAGGGGCGCCGCCAGTCGCGCGCCACGCGCGCCGGCCGCGATGCCAACCAGGCCGCCATCCTGCTGGGCCGGCGCAAGCAGCAAAGCCAGGTCAGTACCGGCAAGCGGCAACGCGAGCAGGACATGCGCAGGGAGGAACTGGCGCGAAACGTACGTAACGCGGCCCTGCAGGTGGCGGACGATGCCGGTATTGCCTTGCTGGCGCCCGCGGTCTCCGGCGCGCCTCGGCGCAAGGCCGCCACGCTTGACCAAGTGCGCCTTCCATTTGGCGCGGGGGGCCCAGGGCCGCTCGACCTGACCATCGGAGGCTGCCAGCGCATCGGCGTGACGGGGTCCAACGGCAGCGGCAAATCCACTTTGCTCAAGGTGGCCGCCGGCCGGCTCGCGCCAGCGTCGGGGCAGTGCGAGGTGCACGTACCGGTCGCCTTCCTGGACCAGCAGCTGGAGATGCTCGATCCGGGGCAGTCCCCCCTGCAGCACTTGCTTGCGGCCAACCCTTCCGCCACCGAGGCCGCAATGCGCACCCGGCTCGCGCAGTTGGCACTGCCCGGTGATTCCGCGCTCAAGGCCGTCTCCCGCCTGAGTGGCGGTGAACGACTCAAGGCGGCGCTGGCATGCGCGTTGTATGGCGAGGCGCCCGCAGAACTGCTGGTGCTGGACGAGCCGACCAATCATCTCGACCTGCAATCGCTTGAAGCCCTGGAGCAAGTGTTGCTGCACTATCGCGGCGCCTTGGTCGTGGCGTCGCATGATCGAGTCTTCCTCGACCGCGTCGCGCTCGATTACCGGCTTGAGGTCGAAGGGGACGGAATCCGCCTGCTGCCGTGGTAGCTCAGGCAGGAGACGCAACCGATCAGGGCGCGTTATCGGGGGTAGGGCGGGCGTCTGCTCTCGACCCAAAGCGGACACGGGGTCAGGTGGGGTCTGGGTCGGTAATTTGCTGCCAATCATTGGCGATTGCCGGCCAGTCGACATCACGCTCAACGCTCACCGCGTTACCGGCGTCGTCCACGCCATTGCCCGACCAGACCGCCCAAAAGTCCGGATCGTCCGACTTGGGGCGCTGCGCTTCAGGCAATGCGTTCATCTGCACCAAAACGGGCAGCTCTGACGCCCAACCCAGCAAAATGGCATGGCGCGAAGGCAGGGATGGCAGATCGCGCAGAAGCCCCCGAAGATTGTCGGGCACAAGTTTGTGGACCAGTTCCTGATCGCGGTCGTTGCTGATTCGGTGAAGGAGGTAGGTGTTGCACTGCGAGAGGACGGTAGGTGAAAGCTCGCTGGGCCGTTGCGACGACAACACCAGGCCCAAGCCGAACTTCCTGCCCTCGCGCGCGATCTTCTCGAATACCTGGCAACAGATGGCGGTGGCGTTCTGATCCTCGGAATCATCCCGGTAGCGCTTGACGAAAGTATGGGCTTCTTCCATCACCAAGACGGTTGGCAAGGTCTTTCCTTTGTTCAGCTTGCGGTAGCGCTGCAGCGCCTCCAACGTCATACGTGCGATCACCGCAGTGATGACATGCACGACTTCGGCGGGCACTAAGGAAAGGTCGATGATGGTGATCGAGCCATTGGACGCCTTGTTGTCTCCGATGTAGCTGGTGAGCCATCCGTCCAGCGTCACACCATCGGTGTTGGACGTCACGGACTTCATGCGGCTATCCGACAGGATCGTCCGGATCCGCATCAGCATCGTCTCGACGTACTCCGATACATTCAGTAGTTCAGCATTTGCCTCTACGCTGCGAAGCAATTGGTCTCCGGTGAACTCTCGAGGAACATCCGCGTCGATCGGCAGTACATCGGTATCGCTGCCGCCAAATGCCGAGTGCGACTGGCTAACCACCTGGATTAACGTGTCGATCTCGACTTTGTCGAACAACGCGGGCCATTGACCAGTATGTGCGCCGCGGAGGGCATCAAAGTGGGCTCGCAAACTCGTCAGTGCGGCTTCCTCTGCGGTCGAAAACGAAGCGTCGCTTTCCAACCCGGTAGACCATTTCTGAAGCTTCTCTAGAAAGCCCTTGGCTTGTCCGGGACCCTTCCACGGATAGCCCGTAGTTCTATCAATTTGAATGATGCCGACCAGCGTGCGTAGATACCTACGCATTGCATAACTAGGCGTCGTTGGAGACTCACCACCACCGTCCCGAACCGAGCGAAGCGCCTGAATCAGTGTGGGGCGCTGCGCTCGGGCGCTGGCCTGAGTAAAGGCGCTCCATTCGGCGCTGTTCCAGAACCACAGAGGCACCTGCAACTGGCCGATGTCGCTGTCCTCGCCTGGATCGACCGCGAAAACACGCACCTTGTCCATGTCGCGGAAGGTGTTGGCGTACTCTCCATTCGGATCGAGGATGATGAAGCGGGCATTCGGATCGCGATCCGCAGCGGAGGCCTTGCGTGCGGCCTCCATCGACCAGCGGATCAAGCCGGCCACTGTGCACGACTTGCCACTGCCGGTGTTGCCGAGCACTGCCAAGTGGCGCCCGAACAGCCGGTCCGGATCGATGCGCACCTCGGCATTGGCCGCCAACGGGCTGACGCCGATCTTGACCCTACGGTTCTCGCCGGACTCGACGATGGCGCGCAGCTGAGCCTGCGTGGGCAACAGCACCGGGTCGCCGACGGTTGGATAGGCTCCGACTCCGCGTTGGAAACTATAGGTCTCCTTGCCCTTCTGGCTCTCGTACTTGAGGCAGCCCAGCGGATTGAGGCTCATCTTGCGCAGCGGATAGGGCATGTCGATCAGCCCGAAATCCTGCATGCCCTTGCGCTTTGGAAACTGCGAACGCTCGACGGTGATCCACTCGGCCTGCGCCACCAGGTAACCGTCGTCGCTAGGAATGAGCACGTAGCCGTTGATGCGCGGGAAGGGCCGCGGAACGCCGGTGTTCAGCGCAATCGCGTCCGGCGCCTCGATATCGAGCAGCACCTTTATTTCGTCGGGAGAGACGAAGTCAATGCTACCGATACGCAAGGAGTCGGCATACGCCAAAGGGGACATCGTGCTCATGCCGCGTCCCCATCAGTCGCGTGTTCAGTCGCCCTCTTGTCCGATATGGAGGTGCCGAAACGCTGCTTCAGCAGTTCGCTCATGCGGAAGGTAGTCCTATCGATCGCCGCTTTGGGCAGGAAGTTCTCGGTCAGCGTGCGGATGTCCGACAGTGCGGGCCCAATCAGGAGACTGATCTGGGACGGGCGTCCGAACTCCTGATACGACTTCATGATCCGACCCAGCGGATCGTCGTAGGACATCACCACCAGGTGAGTGGATGGAATGGTGAGCATGTCGCGTATCACGCGATTGATATGCTCGTCTCCGAAACTATAGCCGTAGGTCACCAATGTGCTATTTGGGCGGCAGACCGCCGCGGCCAGATCCCGGAACAACTCCACGTAGGGGTAGTCGGATGCCTCCCGGTCCTTGGCGGAGTTCGGATAGATCATGAGTCGGTTGGCGTCGACGTCCTTCATTCCAGGCGTGCCCAGGTAGGCATCCACCTTGGCTGCGCCGAAAGGAAGCCCGATGCGCCGGATGTCGTTGCCGGCGTGCACCCAGTCGACCGATCCGTGCAACTTGGTAAAGCGCGCGACGCCTTCCAGGTAGCGCGGCTCGCCGCGGATTCCCGGTGGGTTGTAGTGCATATCGAGGTCGAGACGGGAAGAGCGGAAAATCGGCATCAGGCTACCGACGAAACGGTCCAATAGGTGCAACCCCGCCAGTTCGGCGCCTGCTTCGATCAGGCGGTCGTAGTTGGTCGTGAAGATGCTCAGTCGATCGCGTGTTCCCGTCCGGCTGGCGAAGCTCATCAGGAACGTGACGAGCGTGTTGAACGCCAGTTCGCGCTTAGACTCATCCGCCGTGGCGATGCCCCACTCGCAGGCAAGGATGGAAGCCGAGAACTGCGTCAGGATCGTTTTCAGATCTGTGCGTAGCGTGTCGGCATCCTTGTTTCCCAATATCTCGAGTCCGCGCAGCAGTTCGTTCGCACTGCGAAGCTGGTCCTCGAAATTGCCTTGGCTGCGGCCCGCGGCCTCGGCGGTTTCCGCCGCTGCCTTGTTGATCTCGGCTTCATGGCATGAAAGCGCGACAGCGCCCATGCCGGCGGCGGCTTTGTCTGCCGCGAGGTAGTGCACGGCGTGGGTTAGGCCGGAACCTGCGAGAAACGAGAGATGTTCTGACTGAAATAGCGACGTCAGCCAAGGCTCAATGCGGCTGCGCAGTTCCTTGAGACTGAATTCTTCCCCTGACAGCCAGGAGATCTCCGTGCCTTCCTTGAACCGGAACTTGCCCGGCTCGGACACTGCGAACGCTATTGGAAGATGGTCGTCTCTGACCTTAAGAATGTTGTTGTACTTCGGATCGTCGTCTTTAGACATCACTTCCTCCCCGTGGCCGCAAAGTCGCCTAGTGCTTTGTAGAAAGCCCTGCTCGCGATTCTACTCATCGGCGGGTTTTCAACCGGACACTTCGATAATTTTCTTTCCTGATGCTGCCTGACCCACGAGCGCGGGATTCGCAAGCTGAGGAAAAGTGGTCGTGCCAAGCGCAGAGGGAAGGCTGTCTCGCGACTGCTTGCGGCCATGTCCGCTTCTGGCCGGAAGCGGACGTCAGCTCCCCACCAACGGCTTAAGTGCCGGCAGGATTTCTGAGCCGCACTGTAAGGCGTTACCAGTTGAACGACGCCGGGTCGTCTGCCAGTTTCGACGATATCTAGCATCGACACCCGAATGACGGCGATCGACGACCATCGCCCCACGGGGCTTGCCGATCGGTTCCGCACACCTCGCGGCGCTGCGGCTCGAACAGGCGCTCGACGTCGCGGCGGCTTGACGGCGCCCTGTGACCGAACTGCAGCTGGGCCTGCTCTCAAGCTCTGCCGGGTGCAATCCGCAGGACCGCCTCAGGCAGTCCAGGCTGCTGTAGTAAACGCAGCCTTGCGGGGTCACGAAGTGGTCACATGCGACCGCGCACCGTCCATTTACCCCTTCGTGCTGTTCGCTTTCTCGCCCTCCCTCCGACTTGCGAATGGCGTGGTCAGTAACGTGGTCATCGGTTGCCGAAAACGAGGGCCGACCGATGCCGGCGGACCGGAATCAGCTACGCAACCGCAGATCGAAGTGCCGACAAAAAAACACATCGATGATGCATCGAATACCCATGGTGGAATGCAAATGGCTAACGAATGGTGCCGCAAAAACGATGACGGGGATCCATCCGACAAACACACCGCGGCTACGCTAGCGGCGGCACTGATCGCTCGTGGCTCTACGCTTCCTTCCGCCACCAACGCGGCAATAGCCCATCAGGCCGTTGACTTGTACCGCACGTTGCTGAGTCAATTGAGCGGTCGGGACGGGCACGCAGAACGCATCCATGCACGAGCCGGACAAGCGGTCTCGGCTGCGGAACAAAAAGAGATGGACATCTTGGGCATAACCCGAGTCGACTCCGCGAAGTTCTGCTACGGCGAATACCGCTACGACAATCTGAGCGACGCCCTCCGTTACGCACGGGCCAAATCGGGGACTTGAGCGCGAAGTCGCCTCAGAGGCATCACGATCTCGCGCTCGGCCTATGTCACCGACACCCGGTAGCAAGGATGTCCACCTCGGCGCACGCACCCCCTTTCGACCTGAGCACGCCTCCCTGGGCCAGGATGGATGAAGGGCGAGCCGGCCTGACTTTGCCCGGCTCAAGCAGGAGACGCCAAACTCAGGATGGACACCCAAAAAGACCGCAACCCATTTTGCCGTGCCGGACCCAAGATCAACGTCTTCGATTGAGCGCCTCTACAAGGCTCGACGCCCTTACTCGGCACCGGTTTATGGTGTCCCGATGAAGGTCGAGCAACAGCTGGAATTGCCCGGATGGTCAACCGACCGCCGTCCCTGTCAGTCCATTCGGCGAAGGCGCGGTAGACAGGTCATGCATCCGATTCCTTGGTCGGCAGCGTGACGGTGAACCGGGTGCCATCGGACTGGTTCGACGCCACCTGGATGCCACCGCCGTGCCCTTCGGCAATCTTGCGGGCAATGAACAGGCCCAGGCCCAGGCTGGTGGGTGGACGAGTGACGTGGTCTTCCTCCGTCAGTTGCACCAGCGGCTGGAAGATCGACTCCAGTGCCTGCGGGGGTATCGGTTCGCCCTTGTTGGTGACGCTCACCACATGGTCGGTGGATCGCGTGCCGGCCTCGACGAGAACCGGACAGCCCTCCGCGCCATGGCGCGCCGCGTTGACCAGCAGGTTTAGGAACATCTGGTACAGGCGCCCCCGATCGTAGCGGCCAATCAACGTAGCGGGCGCGTGCAACTGGAAGCGGGCGCCCGGATAGGTGGCGGTCGCATCGGCGATGGCGTCGTTGAGCGGTGCCAGCAGATCGCACGGCACTGGATGCTGGGGTATGTCTCCGCCGAGCTGGGTGCTGGCAAAACCCATCAGGTCGTTGATCATGTCCGACATGATCCGGGTGGCACGGGTCACGGTGAACGCCACCTTGGCGAGGCGTTCAGGCGGCAGTGCCGGTCCCGCAAGCATGTCGCCGGCCAGGGCGATGCTGGCCAGTGGAGAGCGCAGGTCGTGGCCGAGCACGGCCAGGAACAGGTCCCGCGTTTCACCCGTGTGCCTGGCCCACCCGATGATCGATTCGGCCAACGCCTGGTCGATGCCCTCGTTGAAACGGATGACCTCGTGCAGTGCGTCGGCATCGGCATGTTCGAGATAGGGTTCCCACAGCCGCAGCACGGTGGCCCTTAGCGAACGGAACTCCGCGCTCACCTGCAACAGGGTGTACTTATGCAGCTGTCGGCCTTTTCCGTGTTCAGTTGCCGCGCGCCCCTCATGGCCCGATGCCCCATGCCCCTCGGACTTGCGCTGTTGCTCGCGGTCCGTTTGCCTGGCCTCCATGTCGGCAGCGATTTCCATCAGCATCTCCCGCGCATGGTCCCGCAGTTCCTCGTGGGAAAGCAGGTGCGGCTGGGGGCTGTTGTCCCGCGCGAAGGTATCCCACTGCGCGAGGATGGCCTCGATGTGGCACCGGATGAAGGTCGACAGTTTCACGGTATGCCCTCGCAGCGTTGGGATACGGGCCGGCGAGCGGCTCATGCCATCCTGTCCGGCCCTCTGCCTGACGACGCTGGCGAAGGGGCGGGCAACAGGTAGCTTACGCCGCGGTGCGGCGCGAAGCAGCGTCGGATCGACAGCGCGCAATTCACGCCGACCGGTTGTGCTTTTCCTATGGAACAGGCGCGAGTGGCCGGGACAGGCCGGCCTGCACCCTCTTGGATCACGGGATCATGAGCTCGACTCCGCGCCGGGTTGGCCTTTGCCGGCGACGTCCTTGGATTGTCCACAGCAGCACCAGGCCCGCGAGTCCGGAGCAGCCCGATGCGAGAAATATTCCCAGCTTGGCACTGGCAAGCTCGCTCTCCTTGAAGGCCAGGTTGGCGATGAACATCGCCATCGTGAACCCGATCCCCGCTAGCAGGCCACCACCGGCGAGCATGCGCCAGTCAAGATCCGGGGGACGCGTGGCGATACCCAATCGCACGGCCAGCCAGCTGAATGCGAACACCCCCATCGGCTTGCCCACGGCAAAGCCGACGAACACGGCCCAGGCAATCGGCCCACCGAGATGCTCCGACGAGAGTGACAGTCCGGCGTTGGCGAAGGCAAAAAGCGGCATGATCAGGAACGCTACCCACGGGTGCAGGCCAAGCTCGAGCCGCTCGACGGGGGAGAGCGTCTCGCGTGCGGCGATCTCGGCCACCTGTAAGGTCTCCCGGTCGCGGGTCGCGCCGCTGCCGCGCTCGGCGGCGGGGTGGGCAACCACTTGACGCAATATGGCGTACAGGCGATCGGCACTGACCCACGGGCGGGCCGGGGTCATGAGGCCGAGGATGACGCCGGCGACCGTCGCGTGCACGCCAGAGGCGTCCACGGCGATCCAGACCATGGCGCCGACCGTGAAGTAGAACGGAAGGCTGCGCAACCCCGCCCACGCCAGCGCGCGTATCACCACCAGGCCAAGCGCGGCCAGCGCAAGCGGTAGCCAGGCGATCGCATGGCTGTAGCCGATCGCGACCACCAGCACCGCGCCGATGTCGTCGACGATCGCGAGCGAGAGCATGAAGACACGCAACCGCTTGGGGATGCGCTCGCCGAGCAACGCCAGGCAACCGCTCACGAACGCGGTGTCCGTCGCCATGACGGTACCCCAGCCTGCTGCCCCGGGACGGCCCGATTGCAGCAGCAGGTAGAGACCGGCAGGTACCAGCATGCCGCCCAATGCGCCGGCGATCGACAAGGCCGCCACGCGAGGTTTGCGCAGCTCGCCAAGCACCAGCTCGCGTTTCAGCTCCAGTGCCACGAGGAAGAAGAACAGGGTCATCAGCGCGTCGTTGATCCAGCCACGGAGCGGGCGGATCAGTTCGATGGCACCCCATCGCAGGCCCATCGGCGTTGCCCAGAACCCCTCGACGTGCTCCGCCGCGGGCGAGTTGGACAGCACCAGGGCGGCGATGGTGGCGAGCAGCAACATCGCGCCGGCGGCGGCCTCGATGCGCATGAAGCGCGAGAACGGGCGACTCAACGAGTCGATCCATTCCCTCGGCAACCGGGTCGGTACCGTCAGCTGGTGCTTCTCGTTCACATGCCTGGCTCCCATCGGCTGTCACCCGAGCGCAGGGGTCCGCCCAACCGCAGCGTCGGTGGGCTCGCATCCGCCCGCCATGTTCCAACCCTCAAGGTGACGCCAACAAGGTGACGCCAAAGAAAAAGTGACTTCACGCGCCCTTGGCTTCAGCCTTCGCTATCACGCGCTACATAGAAATCGTTTCCTGCAGGGTTATCCACGATGCCGGATCTTCTTTCCTTCGCAGCACGCGGACTGACAGGCGCGTCATGGGGTGCCTGGATCCTCTACTTCCTTGCCACCACGCAGGGAACCATCGTCGCGGTGACTCTCTATCTGCACCGCAGCCAGGCACATCGCGGCGTGCAGTTCCATTCCGCCGTCGCGCATCTTTTCCGCGCCTGGTGCTGGTTGTCCACCGGCATGGTGACGCGGCAGTGGGTTGCCGTGCACCGCAAGCATCACGCCCGCTGCGAGACGGCCGAGGACCCGCATAGCCCGCAGGTCCACGGCATTCGCACCGTCCTGTGGCGCGGGGTCGACTTGTACAAGGCCGCGGCTGGCAACGAGGTCGACTTGGCGACTTACGGGGTGGGTACGCCCAAGGATTGGATCGAACGCCACCTTTACGAACGATGGTCGTGGCTGGGACCGACGCTCCTGGCGGCGATCAGCATCGTCCTGTTCGGCGTGGTCGGCCTGGCACTGTGGGCATTGCAGATGGCCTGGATACCTTTCTGGGCCGCCGGCGTGATCAACGGCCTCGGTCATTGGTTGGGCTACCGCAATTTCGAAACGCCCGATACGTCCGCCAATCTGGTGCCGTGGGGCCTGCTGATCGGCGGCGAGGAACTGCACAACAACCACCACGCGTTCCCTGCGTCGGCCAGGTTTTCCCAGCGCCGCTTCGAGCTCGACGGCGGATGGTTGGTCATTTGCCTGTTGCAGCGCTTGGGGCTGGCGAAGGTGCGACGGGTTGCGTCTGGACTCGGCTACCGTGCCCACATCCAGGAGCCGGACGAAGAAACCCTGCGCGCGCTGCTGCTGCAACACGCGCGGATCCTGCACGACTACGCTTCCGGAGTGATCGCACCGGTCCTCGCGCAGCGGCCTGTTGGTAGACGACACCTGCGGCGTCTGCGGCGGGCCTTGGCCAGCGGCGGGCGCTGGCTGGATCCTGCCACCCGCTCCGAGCTTGCCGCCGTGGTGCGTACGCGACGCTATCTGTCCGACGTGTGTGACTTCCGCGACCGGCTGGTCGACCTCACTGCGCGCAACCGAAGGGACATGTCAACGCTTGCGGAGGAACTGAGGCGATGGTGCGCCGACGCGGAGGCCAGCGGCATCCGTGTCCTGGTCGATTTCGCCGCGCAATTGAAGGGCTGCCGCGTGGTGGAGCAAGGGTAAACGCGCACAAGGGCCAGCTTGCGCCTTGTCCGCGACGCACGACGTCTCGCCGACGCGGCCCGCCTCGACCAAAACGTAACCTCGCAAGGAGCATGGTAGGTGTCCTGGCGCCCTGTGTGCGCCGCGGCCAGAGGGCCGCATCATGCAAAGCTATCAATTTCCGTTACCTGGCGCGCATGGCTCGCTGGTCGCGTTTCTTTTGAGACTCTTTCGGAAGGCGGGCCTGGCGCCGCCGGCCCGAGAAGATCGTCACCGGACAAGCCGACGTCACCGGATGATGCTTGCGGTGGATCAACGCCGCGCCTGCACGCGAGCGCCGGGCAGCCACTCGCCCGAGTTCAGCCCTCCTGCGGTCGCGGCCATGTCCAAGCCAACCTATTTCGGGGCGTTTTGCTCATCCCTCGTGTCCTCGAAAAACGGCCGTCATGAGCAGCTCGCATGGCAACGGGGTGAACGGAGAGGACGCGCCATGCTCATCGCCACCCGCCTTCTCAGTGCCCAGCGCCAGCTTGGACAGGAACAGCAGCACCGCGAGCGTGTCCGCAATGGCGGACTTGATGATGGCGATGCAACGGCAAAGGTCAGAGCCCGCCAACGGCAGATCGCCCTCTTGCGGCACCTCGGCCAGACCGTCGAATAGAGGTGGCCGTCGATGCGTGCCCGACCCTTGGGCATGGTCGGTCGATCTAGTGTTCCCTGGTGTCGCCGCCTAATCGCAACGAGGGCGACTAACCCTGGCGCCGAAGTCGATCGAGCGACCACCAAATCATCGGCCAGTTGCGGGCGCCCATCGCTAATGTTGAACGGTTTCGTACTCGAAAGGCCACCCTCATGCATGCCGTCAACCAGATCAATTCGCTGTACTTCTTTCCACACAAGCTCAGCTTTGCTCCAGGCACCGTCGATGCCGCCACTGGGCGATATGGTGGTTGGTTGCCATCGGATCATGGATCGGTCGCGCGGCGATGGGAGCAACCCGCGAGCGCGTTCCTCCTGCCCACGCAGGGGATCCCCCGATCCGAGCCGCTGCAGTCTGACCGTGAAGCAACGGGTTTCGATCGCGTGGACGACGCAACCTCATTCGGCCCCCCATCAAACGAACGTTAGCCACAACTCTGCCCAGGCACCGATGGCGTTGGCCGCGCCTCCGCTGGTCGTTTCGGCCAAGGACATGCACGAGCACACCACTACAGGCAGATCTCATGGTTGATATATCCGGCAAGACCGCCAACGGCTATACGTACGACGGCATATACCAAAACGCCGGCCCCAATCGTGTCACCTGGACCGCCACGTATCGGCGCAACGGTATCTTCTTCGGTATGCGGCATGGCCGCGTCGACGGACTCCACGACCTTCCTCCCAGGGAGATCGACGAGGTCGTGAGGGACGATATCTCGCAGACCTGGGCCGGTTGAGCCGACCCAGATGCTTGCCTCGAGGTGATCACCC
>NZ_DASSES010000216.1:0-11742 GCF_035695185.1 Frateuria sp. | reverse complement strand
TACTGGTTGTCCGCGTCGGTGTTGACGATCACGTCTGCGCCCAGTCTCAGACAGGCGTCCAGTCCGGACATGAAACCTACGGCAAGGCCTCGGTTCACCGGATGGCGAACGACATGGTGCACGCCGTTCCGACGAGCGACCTCTCCCGTGTTGTCAGTGGAACCGTCGTCGATGATCAGCCACTCGACAGTGTCAAAACCATCGACTTTATGCGGCAGCTCCGAGAGCGTAATGCCTAGGGTCTCTGCTTCGTTGAAGCAGGGAATCTGGATAATGAGTTTCATGAGGTCCCCTACATGCGTCAGGCGTCGGTGGAGCGTGCGTCTGTCAGGCTAAGCGCCGCCACTGACGCCTGGCTCCTCGATATGGTCTTCACCGCAGCCAAGATTTAGTCTCGAGGGAGTCATCGAAGGTTTCAGTAGCGCGGGTGAGTTACTGTCGGGTGTCGAGCAGACTTTGATAAAGCTCCAAATGGGCTGCGGCGGCCGCACTTTCGCTGAAGTGCCGCACTGACCGCTCGCGTCCATGCGCACCAAGTTCCTTTGCGCGCGTTGGGTCCGCCCGCAGCGCTTGGCAGGCTCTCGCCATGGCAGCTACGTCGTCGACATCGACGAGAAGGCCGGTGCCACCGTCTTCGATAACATCCTTCAGGCCCGAAACTCGGAAAGCTACGACGGGCTTGCCGCATGCCATGCCTTCCAGTGCCGTGTAGCCAAATCCTTCGTGGCGGCTCAGAGAAACGACAATGTCGGTCTTTTGGTATTGACCGACCAATTCTGATTCACTGAGTCCCTTGAGGAAACCAAGCGATGCCCCCCTGGGCGAGACTGCCGGCGTCTCGCCCCGCAGGCCCGCCACCACAGTCACCTCAAAGTCTTGTCCCAATGCATTGCAAAAAGGAGCAATCAAGTCTCCTCCTTTACGCCGGCTCATATTTCCGACAATCAGTATCCGCGATTGTCTGGATGTCGTCGCCATGGGTGCGTTCGTAGGTGTGTAGCGCTCCACATCGACCCACAGCGGAATGGTCTGGATGTGGCGGGGCGAGAAGTCCTCCAACACCTCGTCGTGTGTCGACTGGCTTATCGCTATCGTCGCATCAGCCTCGCAAAATGAGCGGCGCTCAAACCCACCCACCAAGTAGTCATGATAGATAGCCTGCGGTAGTGACTTCCATCGGGGATATCCCCGTTTGTAGACGCAGTGAAGCGCGGTGGCGACCAGCGGCAAGTCAGGTCGTCTGAACGAGAAGGCGACCCAACTGTTGGCATCTACCAGGTCGGCGCCAGTTGGCTTTCGGTGGCGGCGCAGCAGCTGAGGAAAGTACTGATAGTTGTGCGGAAGCCACTCGACGATAGGTTCTGCGCCCGCTTTGGATAAAGCGGCCGCAAGACGCCGGACATAAACGTCGCCACCGCTGAGGGCGCGTATCGCCGGCAGCCAGATTTTCAAGGGCATGTCGAAATATCCATTGATGGTTTGGTCCGTCGGGCGGCTGTCGTTTCGCCTGCCGCAGAGGCTGGTCAGCGGCAGGCGACCTTCCTTCGGTAGAGCATCCACAGGGTAAGCGTGAACGCCATCGAGAGGTGGGTGAAGTACGTAGCCATGACCGCGCCTAGCCATCCAAAGTGCAGAACTAGGAGTAAGGATGCTGCAACGTTGAGGCCGGCCCCGAACAGCTCGAACAGGCCCATGGCGTGTTCAAAGCCATTGGTCCCCGCATAGGAACGGACCATTACCCAAAGAGTCATGCTGGCGGGGACGAGACATAAGGCATGAGCCATGTTCACGGAGGCTTGAAACCCAGGTCCGAAAACCCAGGGGAGCAATGGCGAGAGCGCGTAGGTGGCTGCGCTTAACGTGGTGCCGAGGACCACGCCAGCCACGGTCATCTTGATGAGGTAGGTGCGCGATTCCGCGGATGTCTCCGCTCCAATCTTGAAGAGCTTGGGAAGCAGCCGCTCCGCGCCTGCCACGATGGGCAGTGTGAGTACGTCTGTTAGTCGATACGCGATCGTGTACTGCCCGGTTATCGTTGGGCTGGCTAGGCGAGTCAGTACAACCTTGTCTGCGTCCCCGTGCACTCGGGACGAAGCAGACGCGATGGCGAATCCGATGGCGCCGAAGCTATTGG
Source organism: Frateuria sp. (assembly GCF_035695185.1). Lineage (GTDB taxonomy): Bacteria > Pseudomonadota > Gammaproteobacteria > Xanthomonadales > Rhodanobacteraceae > Frateuria_A. The sequence continues at coordinate 9,608 of NZ_DASSES010000216.1, read as the reverse complement.
CCGGCTCCGAACCCACAGTAGCGTGATCGGTAGATGCAGATGTCGCGAGGCCAAAAAGGCAGACCACAGCGAAGGCGCATCCTCCTGTCCAAAAAGATGCCCAGGCCCAGGCTTCCAGCGAGAGGCGTCCCGACCAGAGAATTGCTCCACCGAGCAGTATCTTTGCCAGAGGAATTGCACAGACAGCAATACCCATCCCGGGGAAGCGCTCGCGGGATTGCATTGACCGCATCCAAGTATCCGACGCTACAGCGGACAGGTGCTCACCCAGCGCTAGAAGGCACAGCGAACCCACGGGGAGCGTGCCGGGAATCAGGATCCAGGTGAGTAGCGCGGTAAGGGCGAGAAGGATCGGGGTGGTGCGGATAGTCCGTCGCACCATCCTGTCGAAACTCACCTTGAAAACATGTTCGCCGAGGGCAACTTCCCGCACATGCAGTGGACCTGCACCGAGGCCGGAAAACGTGGATAGGAACCCCCCAATACTCGCCGCAGTTGCATATCCCCCATAGAGGGAGTTACCAAATGATCGTGCCAAGAGCACCATCAGGCCGCTGAGGAGCAGCGAGCGAAGGCCAAGAGCGACCGTCACTACGCTGTATCCAGTTAAATTCATAGTTTTTTTCCAGCCGACTCAGTTGGCGATCAACACGACCTGCCGATGCTTTCGCCACCGCTGTTGGCGGAAAGTGCTTCGAAGCGGCTTAGATATTCACGCGCAACGCGATCCCAAGTAAAGCGCTGCTCGATCTCCTGGATCGCCCTGGCGGCGAAATTCATCCGCTCGTCCGGAGTCCACCGCGCGATCTCTCTGATTTTTTTCGCAAAAGCGTCTGCATTTGTCGGTTCGACTAGGAAACCCGTTATACCTTCAACCACAGCCTCGGCCAGCCCTCCGAGCCTCGAGGCGACAACAGGGACACCAATCGCGGCGGATTCGAGTGCAGCGAGGCCAAAGCCTTCGTTTTGGCCCGAAAGGCTCGCCGGCAAATTAGGCATCACGGTAGCGATGACACGTTTGCGAAGGTCATCTAGCTCCTGCCTAGTCACGGCTCCGAGGTATTCTGTTCTGTGCGATGAGAGTACTGCGTCCAGTTCACTCTCGTCCCACTCAGGCCCTGCCACTATCAGCCGGATATGAGTGGGCAGCTTGGGCAGAACCTCGTTCACGAACCATGCAAGCCCCTTGCACTTGTTAAGCCGCCCGGCAAACAGAACTGCAGGCTCAGCAATACGATTGGGGCCTGTGCCAGCAGGGACGGTGGTGCCTAACGGTATTTTAGTTGTTGGGGAAAAACCCAGCCTCCCCGCGGCACTCTCTATGTCCAGACTGTTGGCGATGAGGAGGTCCACATGCCGACGAAACGAGCTAATCCCCAAGCGATAAACAAGGCCTTTGACGGATAGATTTTGGGCGAAGTAGACATCATTCCCATGTGCAGCGGCGACTACCTTGAGATGTGTTCCGCAAATGAGCTTGGCAACAAGGGACAAAGGTGTAAGTAGCACATCGCCGACAAGTAATATGTCGACACTCTTCCTATGCCTCCAGATTGCCTCGGTTGCTCTCCAAGAGAACTTGATTATCTGTAGCAACGATGGCTTACCAATGAGCGGCGCTGTCGGCCGATGGAGCTGGATGTCTGCACTCCTTTTGATAAGCGCGAGATAAAGCTCCTGGGAATAGACCTCCATGCCTCCGACAGATGGCGGGAATTTGCGTGTTACGAAGAGAATGCGCATAGCCGCTTAAAGCAGCTCGCTCAGTTCCGGAATGACTTTGAACAGGTCTCCGATTAACCCAATGTCCGCGACCTCGAAGATCGGCGCTTCGGCATCCTTATTGATCGCCACGATCGTCCCGGCGTCCTTGATGCCGGTCAGGTGCTGGATGGCGCCCGAGATACCGATGGCCATGTACAGCTCCGGCGCTATGATCTTGCCGGTCTGGCCGACCTGCATCTCGTTCGGGACGTAGCCGGCATCCACGGCGGCGCGCGAGGCGCCCACGGCGGCGCCAAGCTTGTCGGCGAACTTGTAGATGATCTCGAAGTTCTCCTTGGAGCCGACGCCGCGGCCGCCGGAGACCACCTTGCTGGCGCTCTGCAGGTCGGGGCGGTCGCTCTTGCCCTGCTTGAGTTCGACGAAGCGGGTGTGGGAAGGCAGGGCGACGTCCAGGTTCACTGCCTCGACCGGGGCGCTGTTGGTGCCGCTGGCGGCCGCCGCCCAGGAGGCGGTGCGGATGGTGGCGACCACGGTCTGCGCCGGGTCGGCCTCGACCGTGACGATCGCGTTGCCGGCGTAGATCGGGCGCTTGAACGTATGGCTGCCCTCGACCGCCATCACGTCGCTGACCTGCGCCACGCCGAGCAGGGCGGCCACGCGCGGGGCCAGGTCCTTGCCGAAGGTGGTGGAGGGGGCGAACACGTGGCTGTAGCCGGCGGCGGCCTTCGCCACCTGCGGCGCCAGCACGGCGGCGAGCGCGTGCGCATTCTCGGCGCGCGTGGCGGTGAGCACGCGGGTGACGCCTTCGATCTTCGCGGCCTCGGCGGCAACGGCGTCGGCGTTGTCGGCCAGCACCAGCACGTCGATGGCCTCGGGCTTGACTGCCGCGGCGGCGCTCACGGCGCGCGCGGTGGAGGGGTTGAGCTTGCCGCCCAGGTGTTCGGCGATGACGAGGATCTTGCTCATGTCTCTTTCTCTCCGTGTCTCTGCAGGAGCCAGCGCGGCGGCTCGGGCTTGCCGGTCGCCCACAGGTGGGCTCCTGCAGGGGATATGGGTTTACAGCAGGCCTTTCTGCTTGAGCGTGGCGACCAGCTCGGCCGCGTCCTTCACCATCACGCCCTTGCTGCGCTTGGGCGGCGCGGCGTAGTGGGTGGTCTTCAGGTGGTCGCCGCCCTCGACGCCGAGCGAGGCGAACTCGATCACGTCGATCGGCTTGGACTTGGCCTTCATGATGTCCGGCAGCTTGATGAAGCGCGGCTCGTTGAGGCGCAGGTCGGTGGTGATGACGGCGGGCAGTTCCGCCTCGATCGTCTCCAGGCCGGCATCGACTTCGCGCGTCACCGTGGCCTTGCCGTCGACGATCTCGACCTTGCTCGCAAAGGTCGCCTGCGGGCGGTCCCACAACGCGGCGAGCATCTGGCCGGTCTGGTTGGCGTCGTCGTCGATCGCCTGCTTGCCCACGATCACCAGGCCCGGCTGCTCCTTCTCCACCAGCTTCAGGAACACGCGCGCCGCAGTGAGCGGCTGCACCGCGTCGGCGGTGGTGACGTGGATGGCGCGGTTGGCGCCCATGGCCAGGCCGTTGCGCAGGTGCGCCGTGAGGTCGGCCGGGCCGATCCCCACGATCACCACCTCGTCGGCGACGCCTTTCTCGCGCAGGCGCAAGGCCTCTTCCAGGGCGATGTCGTCGAACGGGTTGGCGGAAAGCTTGACGCCCTCGGTCACCACGCCGGTGCCGTCGGGCTTCACTTGGATGCGGACGTTGTAGTCCACGACGCGCTTGTAGCCGACCAGGATCTTCATTGCGGTTCCTTTTTGGTGCCGCTGCGTAGGCGGCAGGGGAAGGGACATTAACTTGCGATTCTAACCCGAGGAGCCGTGCGCACGCGTATGCGGAGCGTGCCGGTGTGGGGATCGGCCGCGGCGGACGGCCTGGCGCATTTCCGCCACGGAGACGGCGCGCCCCGGCGCCACGCTGCCTCGCCAGGGCGCACTGCAGCACATTCGGGTTGGCGCCTCCCATCGCCGGCCGGATTGGGATTTGGCCGGCGAGCTGCGGCATCATGGGCTGCTACTGAGAGGTTGCCGCCCCATGGTCCATCCCGCGCTTTCCGTTGTGCTGTGTACGTACAACGGCGCCGCCTTCGTGCAGGAACAACTGGACAGCCTCCTGTGCCAGACACGCAAGCCGGACGAGATCGTCATCGGCGACGATGGCTCGCGCGACGACACCTGGTCGCTGCTGCAGACGTTCGAGAAACGGGCTGTCGCGTTGGGCATCCGGACGCAGCTGGTCCGGCATGAGCGCAACATGGGCTACGTCGAGAATTTCTCGAGCATGCTGCGGCGGGCGACCGGGGACGTCCTGTTCCTCTGCGACCAGGACGATGTCTGGCATTGGGACAAGCTGGCCACGATGGCTCGCCGCTTCGAGCAGGACGCCTCGCTGCTTCTGCTGTTCAGCAACGCGCGGCTGGTGGATGCCGGTGGCTCGCCGCTTCGGCACACCTTGTTCGAGGCGCTGGAGTTGTCCGAGGACGAGCGTACGGCCGTGCACCAGGGGCGCGCGTTCGAGGTCCTGCTGCGGCGGAGCATGGTGACCGGTGCCACCGCGGCCTTCAGGCGGCAGCTGGTGGAGCTTGCCTTGCCGGTGGGCGGCGGGTGGATCCACGACGAATGGCTGGCGGTGGTCGCGGCCGCCGCCGGGCGCGTCGGCATGATCGAGGAGAACCTGATCGACTACCGCCAGCATGGAGGCAACCAGATCGGCATGCGCAAGCGCAGCTTTTCGGACAAGTGGCGGGACCTGGTACGCCCGCGCCAGGCTCAATTCCTGACCGAGATCGAACGGCTCGACGCCTTGCATGCGCACCTGGCCGGAGCCTCGGGCAACTTCGCGGAGGCTTGCGGGCGCATCGAGCGCAAGCGCGCGCATTTCCAGCGGCGTGTCGCATTTGGCGCCGCCCCGCGGTGGACACGGTTGCCGGACGTCATCAGGGAGAGCATGCGTGGCGACTATCGCCGATACGGGACGGGCGGGCGCTCCGTGCTGAGGGATCTGTTGCGCCGTGGCTGAGCCGTCGACCTCGCAGGTGTGTGCGGTGGTGATTACCTACCGCCCCGATCCCGAAGCGCTGCGCGCGCTGCTGGCGGCGGTGCGCGGGCAGGTCGGTGCCACCGTGGTGGTCGACAACAGTGGCCCGGAACACGTGTTGCCGATCGAGGCCAGCGAGCCGGCGGTGGGCGCCGTCCTGCGGCAGGCCCGCAACATCGGCCTGGCGCAGGCGCAGAACCTCGGTATCGACTGGGCACGCCGGCACGGGTACCGCAATGTGCTGCTGCTCGACCAGGACAGCCTGCCCGGCGAAGGCATGGTGCAGGCGCTGCTCGATGCGATCGGCCGGCTTGGGGCGGTAAGTCCCGTGGCGGCGGTCGGTCCGCGCTTCCATGATTTGCGCGAAGCGCGCGATGCCCCGTTCGTACGGCTGGGGTTCCCGTTCAATCGCAAGCTCTGGTGCCGACCGGACCAGCCGACTATCGAGTGCGATTTCCTGATCAGCTCCGGCGCCCTGCTGCCGATGGCCGTGCTCGACGACGTCGGCGACATGGATGCCGGGCTGTTCATCGACAACGTCGACCTGGAATGGGGTTTCCGCGCCCGCGCCAAGGGCTACACCCTGCACGGGGTCTGCGCGGCGACCATGCACCACCGGCTCGGGGATGCCCGCATGCCCCTGCCGCTGGGCCTGGGGCAGGTGACCGTGCATGGGCCGGGCCGGCTGTACTACATGATGCGCAATCGCGTGCGCCTGTACCGGATGCCGCACACGCCACGGGTCTGGGTGGCGCAGGACCTGCCGCGCGTGGCGGTGAAGCTGTTCCTGTTCGGCGTGCTCGTCGCGCCGCGCGGACGCAACCTGCGTTTCATGCTGCGCGGCTTGTGGGACGGCTGGCGCGGTCGGCAGGGGCCGTGCCCCCTGGTGCCGGCGCACTAGCCGGCTCCACTCACATGTTCTGGTAATTCGGCCCCGAACCACCCTCGGGCGTGACCCAGGTGATGATCTCGTACGGGTCCTTGATGTCGCAGGTCTTGCAGTGCACGCAGTTGGCGGCGTTGATCTGCAGGCGCTTGGTCTGGCTGCCGTCAGGCATGGCGTCCTCGACGATCTCGTAGACGTTCGCCGGGCAGAAGCGCGTGCAGGGGTTGTCGTATTCGACGCTGCAGCGCTCGATGCAGATCGTGGTGTCGGCCACGTGCAGGTGGATCGGCTGGTCCTCGTCGTGCTCGGTGGCGGCGAAGTAGACGCCGGCCAGGCGGTCGCGCGGGGGCAGCTCGCGCTGCACGTAGTCGCGCCTGGGTTCCTCGTACTGGCCGATCTTCTCCAGCGAGCACCAGTCGGGCTTGTTCTTCAGCGTCCACGGCGAGGCGCCGCGGGTGACGGTTTCCCAGGCGGCGTTGAGCATGCCGAACCACAGGCCCTTCTTGAAGCCCGGCTTGATGTTGCGCACCTGCTTCAGCTCGGCCATGGCCGGCGAGGCGCGCAGCGCGGCGTCGAAGCCGGCGGGGTTCAGCCCGTTGGCGGCCAGATGCTCGGCGGCGAGCATGCCGCTGCGAATCGCCTGATGCGTGCCCTTGATCTTGGGCACGTTGAGCAGGCCGGCGGTGTCGCCGATCAGGATCGCGCCCGGCATCTCGACCTTCGGCAACGACTGGTAGCCGCCGGTGACGATCGCGCGCGCGCCGGCCGACAGGATGTTGCCGCCCTCGAGCAGCGGCTTCACGTGCGGGTGGTTCTTCCACTGCTGGAAGGCTTCCCACGGCTTGTACTCCGGATCGCGGTAATCCAGGCCGCTGACGTAGCCCAGCGCGATGCGGTCGCCATCCAGGTGATAGAGGAAGCTGCCGCCGTAGGTGTCGTTGTCGGCGGGCCAGCCAAAGCTGTGCACGATCTTGCCGGGGGTGACGCGTCCGGCGGGCACCTGCCACAGCTCCTTGATGCCGATCGAGTAGCCCTGCGGGTCCGCGTCCTTGTCCAGCGCGAAGCGCTTGATCAGCTGCTTGGTCAGGCTGCCGCGCGCGCCCTCGGCGAGCACGGTGACCTTCGCCTTGATGTCGATGCCCTGGGTGTAGCCGCTCTTGTGGGTTCCGTCCTTGGCCACGCCCATGTCGCCGATGCGCACGCCGGCGACCGCGCCGTCCTGGTCATAGATGTTGTCGGCCGCGGCGAAGCCGGGGAACACGTCCACGCCCAGCGCCTCGGCCTGCGGCGCCAGCCAGGCGCACATGGCGCCGAGCGAGACGATGAAGTTGCCGTGGTTGTTCATGCCCGGCGGCACCGGCAGCTTGCGTCCGCCGGTCTTGCTGAGCAGCCAGAACTCGTCCTCGCCGGCCGGCACGCAGATCGGCGGCGGGTCGTCGCGCCAGCCAGGGAGCAGGGCATCCAGCGGGCCCGGTTCGATCACCGCGCCGGAAAGGATCTGCGCGCCGACGGTGGAAGCCTTCTCGATGACGCAGACGGTGGTGTCCGGCTGCAGCTGCTTGAGGCGGATCGCGAACGACAGGCCCGCGGGGCCGGCGCCGACCACGACCACGTCGTATTCCATCGTTTCGCGTTCGCTCATGGCGGGCTCCGTGCGGCATGCCTAAGGAAAGAGCGGCATTGTCCGGCTTCGTGCGCCCGGCGGCAAACCGGACTCTTCACTAACGGCCGCTTGCAATCGCTTCGTGGCCCGTGTCGATAATCGCGGGATGCACCCCGAAGGACGAGGCATGAATCCGACCGCGCCGATCGCCGACATTGACCTGCGCCGCGCCAGCGTGTGCCAGTTGCTGCACTGGCTGGCGGTAGGGCGCGTGCAGCCGCAGGCGCTCGCCGATGCATACCAGGCGGCGATCGACCGGATCAATCCGGAGCTCAATGCCTACGTCGACCTTCGGCCGGGCCTGCTGCAGGAGCAGGCGCGCACCGCCGCCCACCGCCGGCGCGACGGCGTGCTGGGGCGGCTGGACGGCATCCCGATCGCGTTGAAGGACAACTTCGACATGGCCGGCTGGCCGACTCGCGCCGGCCTGCCCGGACGCGAACAGCCGGTGCAGGACGATGCCCACGTGGTGGCGCGCCTGCGCGCTTCCGGTGCCGTCCTGGTGGGCAAGACCAACATGGACGAGGCGGCGCTGGGCGCAGCCACCGACAACCCGCACTACGGCCCCACCCAGAATCCCTACAGGCACGGCTTCAGCGCGGGCGGGTCCTCCGGCGGCGCGGCCGCGGCGGTCGCCGCCGGGCTCGCCGCGGCCGCGGTGGGCTCGGACAGCCTGGGCTCGATCCGCATTCCCGCCAGCTATTGCGGCCTGTACGCACTCAAGCCCACGCACGGCGAGATCTCCACCCGCGGCATGTTGCCGGCGGCGCGGCGCCTGGATGCGGTGGGCCTGCTCGCGCGCAGCGCCAACGACCTGACCGTGCTGCTGCAGGTGCTGGCCGGCTACGACGCCGACGATGCGCGTTCGCGCCGCCGCCGCGTGGCCTTCTCGCCGCCCGACTGGGAGCCGGGCAACCTGCGCGCCGGCCTGCTGCCGGACCTGGCGGCGGTCGGCGTGGAGCCGGAGGTGATCGAGGTGTTCGAGGCGGCGCTTGCCCGCCTGCCGCGCGAGCTGGGCGAGCGGCGCACGGTGGATTTCTCCGACTGGGACTTCGCCCGTACGCGTCGAGCCGGCCTGCTGCTGATGGAGGCCGAGATGCTCGGCACCTTCGGCGCCGACCTGGCCGACACCAGCCGGCCGGTCTCGCCGCGCCTGCGCGAGATGCTCGGTTATGCCGCGCGCAAGAGCGCGGCCGACTACGCCACCGCCGACCGCGTGCTCGACGCGGCCACGCTCAAGATGCGCCGGCTGTTCGCGCAGATCGACGTATTGGTGCTGCCGACCACGCCGCAGGGCGCGTTCCCGCTCGACGGCCCGGCGCCCGACTCGGCCGCCGACCTCACCAGCTTCGCCAGCCTGGCCGGCTGTCCGGCGGTGAGCATCCCGATGGGCGCGCTGCCGGACGGACGTCCGATCGGCCTGCAGTTCGTCGGTGCCCGCGGCTCGGACCTGCGCCTGGTCGAGCTGGCGGCGGTTTGCGCCTCGACGCTGGACGTGGAACCGACGTACCCCGCGATCGCCTGAACCCGTGGGTTGGACACCGCTCGCGCTGGCCGGTGCGGACCTCGCGCTCTGGGCGGACTGGCTGGCGCGGGACGAGGCCGATGGCCTGTTCGCCGAGCTGCGCGACACCGTGCCTTGGGAAACCCATGTGATCCGCCTGTTCGGCCGTGAAGTGGCTTCGCCGCGGCTGAGCTGCTGGATCGGCGATCCGGGCGCGAGCTACGTCTATTCCCGCACGCGCTTCGAGCCGCATCCCTGGCCCCCTGCGCTGGCGGCGCTGCGTCCGCGCCTGGAGCAGGCGTGCGACACGACCTTCAATAGTGTGCTGGCCAATCTCTATCGCGGCGGCAGCGATGCGATGGGCTGGCACAGCGACGACGAGCCGGAACTGGGTGCCGCGCCCGTGATCGCTTCGCTCAGCTTGGGCGCGCCTCGTCGTTTCGTATTCAGGCCCAAGGGGCGGCGCGGGCCCGCCGCGCTGGAGCTGGCGCTGCCGCACGGCAGCCTGCTGCGGATGGGCGGCGCGACGCAGCAGCTCTACCAGCACGCGCTGCCGCGTATGACGCGGGTGGCAGCGCCGCGCATCAACCTGACCTTCCGCCACATCCTGTAGAGGCCTTGGCTCCTCTCCCGGGTTTGCAGGGTGCTGGGGGGCTTTGGCCGGGGAAGAGCACCCCTCCCCAACCCTCCCCTGCGAGCAGGGGAGGGAGCGAGCCTTGCTGCTCTGCTCCTCCCC
>NZ_DASSES010000215.1:0-19390 GCF_035695185.1 Frateuria sp. | reverse complement strand
CGGCATCGGCAAGCCGCCGCCGCGGCACCGCCGGCACACTCTACGGGGCGCGTGGCGGGGCCTGGCCGGGGGCGCCGCCGGCACGGGCGCCGAACACCATCTCGGTCGCCCAGCCCAGGAGCATCGAGGTGTAGGCGCGCTGGCAGTCCGGACTGGAGAGCGCGTGATCGGCCTCGTCGATGAGCCGGTAGGTGATCGAATGGGTCTGCCGGAAGGCATTGCGATAACTGACGATCGCCGGGTGCGCGACCAGGTGGTCGTGGCCCGACTCGACGATCAGCACGTCGCCACGGAAGTCGCTGCAGGCGCGCAGGGCGCGGTTGTCGTCGGGTTCGAGTACCCGGCTGCGGTAGGCGTCCAGCTCCTTGCGCAACAGCGAGCGCTTGGGCCGGTCCCAGTCCTCGTCCATATACAGCGCCGGCACGCGCAGGGCGAGCCATTTCACCGGGCGCAGCGAGGTGAGGATGGAAGCGAGGTAGCCCCCGTAGCTGGCGCCGACCACCAGGATGGCGTCGGGGTCGACGTGCGGTTGCATGCGCAGGTGGTCGTAAGCGGCCACGACATCGGCAAGGTTCTGCTCGCGGGTGACCGTCTCGCGCATACCCTCGGTGCGCACGTGCCCGCGCATGTCGAAGGTCAGGCAGATGCAGCCCAGCGCGGCCATCTGCTGGGCGCGTCCCAGGTCGCGTTCCTGGCAGCCACCCCAGCCGTGCACGAACAGTACGCCGGGGATGGTCGAGCCGGGCGCCAGTACGGTCCCGGCCAGATGGGTGCCATCGACGGCGATGTCGGTGTTGCTGCTACGGGTCGTCATCGTCCTCCACCACGGTGAACTTGAGTAGCGGGCCGACCTCCGGGTCGACGCCATGGAACAGCACGCTGGCGGCTGGCGGCGGCGTGGCATCGGCGCCGTAGCGTTCCTCGGAACGCACACCCAGCCAGCGGCGGCCAGGCTCGGCGCGCAGGCGCAGCAGTGCCGCCGCCTCGGCGCCGCTGGCGCCGCCGATGCGCCAGGAGGCCTCGAGTACGCCGGCGTGCGGCTGGCCGCGATGGTCCTTGCCCTGCACCACGTCGTAGTTGCGGCGCGAGGCGAACATCCGCGGGAAGCACTGCCGCGCCGCCTCGTCGTAGAGCTGCGCCTGCGCCGCCGCCGCGCGCACGGGGGGCGGCAGCGGTTCGCGCAGCAGCGCATCGAAGCCACCCCGGTGCACGCGCAGGCTGGAGCCGCCATAGGCAACGTCGCCGGCGTTGTCGCGAGTCAGCCACTGGGTGCCGTAGTAGGCGATGGTGTAGGGCCCCACCCGCACCTGGCCGACACTCCAGGTCGTCAGGTCGACCAGGTCGGTTTCCAGCACCAGTCCATCGCGGGCCAGCGCCTGCTCGTCGAACGAGGCGACGATCGCATCCAGCTCGCTGATGTCGCCTGCCACGCGCTGGCCACGGCCGGCGTTGCCGTGCGCGGGCTTGATGCGCACGGGGCCCAGGTGCAACAGCGCGCGCCCGGCCCGGCGCGCATCGGCGGCGGCGTAGGCGCTGTAGCCGGGCAGCACCACCGGGCGCACGCGCTCGGCGAAGCTGCCGGACCATCCCTCCGGGATGCAGGTGGGTGCATCGACCAGCGGGTGGGTGATCGCCTTGGAGGCCAGCACGCGGTCGGGAACCACGCCGCCGAACAGGTCGGCGGCGCTGCGGATGCCGCAGGCCTCGGCCAGCTCCAGTCCGATCAGCACGTCTCCCGGCACGAAATAGAGCGGCCCGGGGTAGCGCCGGCCGGGGACGTAGGCGCCGGCGAAGTCGTAGTCGAGCAATTCGGCCAGCTGCTGCGCAATGGCCGCGTGCGCGGCGGCCTCGTGGCGGGAGTGCGCGGCTTCGCGCCCGACGGCCAGTACCACGCTGCCGCGTGCCTGGCCGGCCTGTGCATGGGGCGGAGCGCTGCTTGACACGGGTCTCCCGAACGAAGCGGCGCGATGCGCCGGACCGTCGAGGCTAGCGGTGCGGGTGTGGATGGGCTGTTGAAGCTGTGGCCGTGCGCGGGTGCGCGCCCGCGCCAGACGAGCCCGCTGCTACTTCTCGACGAAGGCGCGCTCGATCACGTAGTCGCCCGGCTCGCGCGTGCGTGGCGAGGCCTGGAAGCCGCGTCCGTCCAGCAGTGCGCACAGGTCGTCCAGCATGGCCGGGCTGCCGCACAGCATCACCCGGTCCGTGGCCGGATTGAGCGGCGGCAGGCCGGTCGCCTGGCTCATGACGCCGTCGACAATGGCGTCGGTGATGCGCCCGCGATGACGGAACGGCTCGCGGGTGACGGTGGGGTAGTAGACCAGCTTCGCGCGCACGAGCTCGCCCAGGTACTCGTGCTGCGGCAGCTCGCGCTCGAGGTAGTCGGCATAGGCCAGGTCACTCACATGGCGCACGCCGTGGGCCAGCACGATCTTCTCGTAGCGCTCGTAGGTCGCCGGGTCGCGGATGATGCTCATGAACGGCGCCAGGCCCGTGCCGGTGCCGAGCAGGTAGAGATGCCGGCCGGGCTTCAAGTCGTCCAGCACGAGCGTGCCGGTCGGTTTGCGGCTGACCACCAGCGGGTCGCCCGGCTGGAGGTGCTGCAGGCGCGAGGTGAGCGGGCCGTTGGGCACCTTGATCGAGAAGAACTCCAGGTGCTCCTCCCAGTTGGCGCTGGCGATCGAGTAGGCGCGCATCAGCGGACGACCGTCCACTTCCAAGCCGATCATCACGAACTGCCCGCTCTCGAAGCGGAAGCCCGGATCGCGCGTGGCGCGGAAGCTGAAGAGGCTGTCGTTCCAGTGCCGCACGTCGATCACGTGCTCGGTCGCCAATGCCACCATGTGTCTGTCGTCTCGAATCGTTGGGAGTGCGCCGTGGATGGGGCCTGGAGCGCGCCCACGCAAGGCGGGCGCCGGGCGGGGCGCGAGAGGCATAGGGTAAGCCATCCGGCCCACCGGTGCCCGTCGGCCGCGCCCCGCCACGTACAATGCGCGCATGAGCGTGTCCCCCGCCCCTGCCGATTTCCGCCTGTGCGTCGCCCCGATGATGGACTGGACGGATCGGCACTGCCGCTTTTTCCACCGGCTGCTGTCGCCCAGCGCGCGGCTGTACACCGAGATGGTGACCAGCGCCGCACTGGTGCGCGGCGGCCAGCTGCGCCTGCTCGAGCACAGCCAGCAGGAGCATCCGGTGGCGCTGCAGCTGGGCGGCAGCGAGCCGGCCGAGCTGGCGCAGGCGGCGCGGCTGGGGGCGCAGGCCGGCTATGACGAGATCAACCTCAACGTCGGCTGTCCGTCCGACCGCGTGCAGTCCGGCCGCTTCGGTGCCTGCCTGATGCGCGAGCCGGCGCTGGTCGGCGAGTGCGTGCGCGCGATGCGCGAGGCGGTGGAGGTGCCGGTGACGGTCAAGTGCCGGATCGGCGTGGATGACCAGGACGACTACGCCGACCTGCAGCACTTCGCCGAAACCATGGTCGCGGCGGGCGTCCAGGTGCTGGTGGTGCATGCCCGTAAGGCCTGGCTCAAGGGCCTGAGCCCGAAGGAGAACCGCGAGATCCCGCCGCTGGACTACGAGCGGGTGTACCGCCTCAAGCGCGAGTTTCCGCAACTGGTGGTGGTGATCAACGGCGGCATCACCTCGGTGGAGGCCGTGCAGGCGCACCTGGCGCAGGTCGACGGCGTGATGCTCGGTCGCGCGGCCTACCACGATCCCTACCTGCTGGCCCAGCTTGAAGCGGCCCTGTACGGCGCGCCCATGCCCTCGCGGGAAGAGGTGCTCGGCCACCTGCAGCCCTACGTGGAGGCGGAGCTCAAGCGCGGCACCGCGCTCAAGCACATCAGCCGGCACCTGCTCGGGCTGTACCAGGGCGAGCCCGGCGCGCGCACCTTCCGCCGCGTGCTGAGCGAGGGCGCGCACCTGCCGGGCGCGGGCTGGAGCCTGCTCGAACGGGCCGCCAGCGGCCGCCGGGACGCGGCATGAGCCGGCCGGGCATGGTTCAGGCCCGCCTGCCTAGGCTGGTAGCCATTTGGACCCGAGCCATCCCCTTGACGACGATGCTGCCCCGACGCCTCCTTGCCTGCCTGCCGGCCCTGCTGATGCCGGTGCTGGTGCATGCCGCGCCTCAGGAAAAGGCGCCGATGACGCTGGAAGAGGCGGTGGCGAAGGTGCAACAGGACACCGGCGGTAAGATATTGTCGGCTGATCCGCGCAAGTTCGGCCGGCGGACCGAGTACCGCATCAAGGTGCTCACCCCGGAAGGCCACGTGCGGACCATCTCGATCACGTCCGATGCCCCGCGCGCGGGCACCGAAAAACACCCGGCCGGCAACGGCGCAGGCAAGAAGGAGACACACTGATGCGCATCCTTTTGGTCGAGGACGAGGCGCCCTTGCGCGAGACCCTCGCCGCGCGGCTGAAACGCGACGGCTTCGCGGTCGATGCCGCGCAGGACGGCGAGGAGGGCATCTACCTCGGACGCGAGGTGCCGTTCGACCTGGCGATCATCGACCTTGGACTGCCCAAGATGTCCGGCATGGAGCTGGTCAAGGCCCTGCGCGAGGCCGGCCAGCGTTACCCGATCCTGATCCTCACCGCGCGCGGTTCCTGGCAGGACAAGGTCGAGGGCCTGAAGCACGGTGCCGACGATTACCTGGTCAAGCCGTTCCACGTCGAGGAACTGCTGGCGCGCATCAACGCGCTGGTCCGCCGCGCCAGCGGCTGGTCCAAGCCGGTGCTGGCCTGCGGGCCGATCAAGCTCGACACCACCGCGCAGACCGTCACCGTCGAAGGCAAGCCGGTCGACCTGACCAGCTACGAATACAAGGTGCTCGAATACCTGATGCTGCACGCCGGGGAACTGGTCTCCAAGGCCGACCTCACCGAGCACATCTACCAGCAGGATTTCGATCGCGACTCCAATGTGCTGGAAGTCTTCATCGGTCGCCTGCGGCGCAAGCTTGACCCGGACAGCACGCTCAAGCCGATCGAGACCGTGCGCGGCCGGGGCTACCGTTTCGCCATTCCGCGCAGCGACGGCGACGACGACTGAGCGCCGATCCATGGTCCTGCGGCGGCCCCCGAGCACGCACGCGTTGCGCCGCCTGCAGCCCACGGGCGGCTGCTGATCCATGTTCGCGCCTCGTCCGTTTTCGCTGGCGGCGCGCGCGGCCATCGCCACCGGCCTGGTGCTGGCCGGCTTCCTCGGGCTGGTCGGCCTGACGCTTTCGCGCGCCAACCACGAGACCGCGCTCAGCAACCTGCACGACCGCCTGCAGAACTACGTGATCGCCTACCTGGCCGGCACCGAGGTGTCGCGCTACGGCAAGGTCCTGCTGCCGGATGCGCCGCCGGACCCGAGCTTTTCGCAGCCGGGCTCGGGCCTGTACGCAGTGGTGCTGGGCGACAAGGGCTTTCGCTGGGAGTCGTCCTCGGCGATCGGCCGCGACTTCGCCTTCCTCAAGACGCTCGATCCGGGTGAGAGCCGCTTCGTTGGCCCGGTCGAGACGCGCATGGGCCGGCTCTACTACTACGCGTTCGGCGTGGCCTGGGACGTGCCGGACAAGAAGCCGCTCAGGCTCACCTTCATGGTGGCGCAGACCGAGGGTCAGTTCGAGGGCGAGAACGCGGTCTACCGGCGCACCCTGGTCGGCATGCTGTCGATCCTGGGCGTGATGCTGATCGTGCTGCAGCTGCTGCTGCTGCGCTGGAGCCTGACGCCGCTGCGCAAGGTGGCCACCGACATGGCGCGGGTGGAGCGGGGCAAGAGCGACCACCTGGACAGCCAGTACCCGCTGGAACTGATCCCGCTGACCGACCGCATCAATGCATTCATCGATTCGGAGCGCGAACAGCGCACGCGCACGCGCAACACCCTGGCCGACCTCGCGCACAGCCTGAAGACGCCGCTGGCGGTGATCCGCTCGCGGCTGGAGTCCTCGGGCAACGAACCGGCACTGCGTGGCGACGTGCTCGACCAGGTCCGGCGCATGGACGAGCTGGTCGCCTACCAGCTTGCCCGCGCCGCCACGTCCGGCCGCCAGACCTTCGCCAGCGCGGTGCCGATCGCCGGTCATGCCGAGGACCTGGTGCGCAGCCTGGAAAAGGTCTACGCGGCGAAGAACGTGCTGTGCGAGTTCGAGATGGACGAGGGCGCGGCGTTCTACGGCGAGCAGGGCGACCTGCTGGAACTGATGGGCAACCTGCTGGAGAACGGCTTCAAGTGGGCCGGCCACCGCGTGCTGCTGGTGGTCAAGGCGCAACCGCAGGCCGGGCGCCAGCGCCCCGGCCTGTGGCTGAGCGTGGAAGACGACGGTCCCGGCATCGCCGGCGACCAGATCGAGAAGGTGCTCCAGCGCGGCGTGCGCGGCGACGAGCGCGTGCAGGGCCACGGCATCGGCCTGTCGATCGTGCAGGACATCGTCAAGGCGTACCGCGGCGAACTGGTGGTGGATCGCTCGCCCGAACTGGGTGGTGCGCGCTTCAGCGTGAACCTGCCGGCGAGCTAGCGTCTGCCGAGCCCCGTTTCGATGCGGACGGGCGAGCCGCGTGCTTCGGGTTACTGGATCGAGCCGGGCAACAGCGACTGCCAGCCCAGACTGCTGTGATGGCTGGCGCGCGGATGCGGTGTCGTCCCGCCGCCGCCGTCGTCCGAGCTGTCGGCCGGACCGGGCAGGGTGCAGTCGCGGTTGGCGGTCGAAACATCGCCGCCACCACCGTCATGGCTGCCGCTATCGATGGTGGCGTGCGGGGTGGGGGCGTTCTGCGTGGTCGCGCCCATGGCGGAGGCGGTACCCACGCTGGCGAGCGCGAGCAGGCTTCCGAACAGGCAGCGTGTGAGTCCCATGGCGACCAACCCCTTGATCCACCAGCCAAGAGTCCCGATCGTCGCAGAAACGTGAGGACGTTGCCAGTGTCCACCGCGGCCGTCTGGCCGAGGCGTGACGGGCGACCGTAAAGGCTAGAATCTCCCGATGCGCGAGACCTTTCCGACTTCTGCCCGGGGTGCCGGGCCCGACCCGGGAGTGGGCAGCTGATGCAGGCACGACAGCTGCTGGCTGCCCTCGCCCCGGGCGAGGCCGTTTCGGGCGCCCAGCTCGCCGACCACGCCGGCATCACCCGCGCCGCGATCTGGAAACAGGTCGAGGCGCTGCGCGCACGCGGCCTGCCGGTCGAGGCACGCGGTGCCGCCGGCTACCGGCTGCCGTGGCCGGTGCAGCTGCTGGATGCCGCACGCATCCGCGCCCAACTGCCGCGCGCCGGCGCATCACGCCTGGGCGCGCTGCACGTGCACTGGGAGCTCGATTCCACTTCCAGCGAATTGCAGCGCCGGCTGGACGAGGCGGCCGACCTCAGCTTCGTGCTGGCCGAAACGCAGACTGCCGGACGCGGCCGGCGCGGGCGCAACTGGCTCTCGCCACCGGGCATGAACCTCTACCTGTCCTGCCTCAAGCGCTTCGATCGCGGCTTCGCCGCGCTCTCGGGCCTGTCGCTGGCGGTGGGCACGATGGTGTTGCGGGCGATCGAATCGCTCGGCATCGAGGGCGCGGGCCTCAAGTGGCCCAACGACGTGCTCGCCGCCGGCGGCAAGCTGGCCGGCGTGCTGGTGGAACTGAGCGGCGAATACCAGGGCCCCTGCGCCGCGGTGATCGGCGTCGGGCTCAACCTGCGCCTGACCGATGCGCTGCGCGAGCAGGCCGGGCAGCCGGCGTGCGACCTGGCCACCCTGGCCGGCGATCCGCCCGACCGCAACCTGGCCGCGGCGCGGCTGATCGCCGCCCTGGTCGAGGGCTTGCGCCAGTTCGAAAAGGACGGCTTCGCGCCCTTTGCCGAGGGGTATGCCCGGTACGACCTGCTCGCCGGGCGACGGCTGCGGCTCAGCGGCGCGCAAGGCCAGTTCGAAGGCACGGGTGCCGGCGTCGATGCGCGCGGCGCGCTGCAGGTGCGCCTGGCCGATGGCGGGCTTCGCTCGGTAGACAGTGCGGACGTGACGGTGCGCCGCGCATGAGGCTCCTGCTGGACCTGGGCAACACACGCCTGAAGTGGGCGCTGGAGGATCAGGGCCGCTGGCACGCCCAGGGCGCCGCGGCCTGGGACGATGACCTTGCGCTGCTGGCGTCCACCTGGGAGGCGCTGCCGCCGCCGGCGGCGGCGTTCGGTGCCTCGGTGGTCGATGACGCGCGCGAACAGGCGGTGGCGGCGCAGGTGCGAACCCTGTTCGGGCGCGAGGTCACCTGGCTGCGCACGCCGGCGAGCGCCTGCGGCGTGCACAACGCGTATCCCGCACCGGGCCGGCTGGGAGTGGACCGCTTTCTGGCCATGGTGGCCGCCCACGCGGCCGGGGCAGGCGACTGCCTCGTGGTCGGTGTCGGCACGGCACTGACCCTGGATGCACTGACCGCGGACGGGCGCCACCTCGGCGGCCTGATCGCCCCCGGCCCGCGGCTGATGCAGCGGGCCCTGCTGGGAGCCACCGCGCAGGTGCGTCCGGGTACCGACGGTGTACTGGTGGATGCGGCCGACAATACTGCCGACGCGGTGGCGTCCGGCTGCTGGCAGGCTGCCGCCGCGCTGGTCGAGCGCTTCGTGGCGCGCATGACGCCGCGCCTGGGCCAGACGCCCGCGGTGCGGCTGGACGGCGGCGACGCGCCGGGCCTGGTGCCGCTGCTGGGCCTGCCCGTGGCCATGGTCGAACACGGTGTGCTGCATGGCCTGGCGGTGTGGGCACAGGCACAGTCGGGCAACTCCGCGGCGCCCTAAGATGTGCGTCTACCCGGGGGGAGTCCGATGTTCCTGCGCCTGCTGTTCGTCCTGCTGATCGCACTCAACATTGCCGTGGGTGCCTGGTTGCTGCTCGGCCAGGACGACTCGCACGGACGCAGCGTGACCGATCCGGGGGTGCCGATGCTGCACCTGCTGTCCGAACAGCCGGCTGCGCCGGCACCGTCCCCCGCCCGGCCGCCCGCGCCGGCCACGGTGCCGGCACCGGCCGCCAGCACGGCGGTCGCGCTGGAGACCCGTTGCCTGGCGATCGGCCCATTCGACACGCCGCAGGATCTGCGTACCGCCCGCACCAGCCTGGCCGGTCCAGGCGTGCGCATGCGTTCGCGGCAGGAACAGACCACCGAGACGCGCGGCTGGTGGGTCTACCTGGCCGCGCCCGGCACCCGCGCCCAGGCGCTCGCGCTGGCGCGTCGGCTGGAGGCGGCGCACGTGGGCGACTACTTCGTCATGAGCTCGGGCGACCAGCCCAACGCCATCTCGCTCGGGCTCTTCAAGGATCCGGCCAACGCGCGCAAGCGCCGCGACGAGCTCACCGCGGCCGGCTTCGCCGCGCAGATCCAGGAGCGCACCGGGCAGGTGCCCGAGTACTGGCTGGACCTGGTGGTCGCCGACGGCGCGCGCTTCGACTGGCGCAGCCACGTGCGTGCCGCGGGCATCGGTTCGCACAGCACGACATGTTTCTAGCCAGCCGGTCCCGGCGGACGCACCGGCGCCCCGCCTGCTAGACTTCATGCCTTCTCGATGCCGGCATAGCTCAGTTGGTAGAGCAACTGATTTGTAATCAGTAGGTCGCGGGTTCGACTCCTGCTGCCGGCACCAGTGAAATCAAAGGCCCGCGTCCAACGACGCGGGCCTAGTTGCTTAAGTAGGCAACTCTCAGGCAACCGGCCGAGATCCCGTTATCCACAGAAGCCGAAAAGTTATCCACAGAGCCTGTGCGCAACGTTGTGGATAAGTCAGCTTGTGGCTACTACACTGCTCAGTGTATGGGCTTGACGCTGCCACGTGCCGTCTTGAAGCTCGACAGATTTGGCGCGGCTCATCTTCCCGGGGTGAGCAAGGAATGCGATTGGGGAGGTTCGTGCCATCGGGCGCGACTCATGGAGGGTGTGCAATGGCCACCATTATCGACGTTGCAAGGTACATCACCGATCGGCTGGGGCCGATGTCGGCAATGAAGCTGCAAAAGCTCGCTTATTACTGCCAAGCCTGGACTTTGGTGTGGGACGAGCAGCCGTTGTTCAACGACGAGTTTGAGGCATGGGCAAACGGTCCGGTGTCTCCGACTTTGTACGCACATCACCGCGGCCAGTTTCAGGTCGATTCCAGCAACTTCCGTTATGCCGATCCCGGTGCTCTGTCGCCTGAGCAGCGCGTAAACATCGACAAGATCATTGGCTTCTACGGTCAACAAACAGCTCAGTGGCTGAGTGATCTAACACACCAAGAACAACCTTGGTTGCAGGCGAGGGGTAATCTTGCTCCTGGCGCCAATAGCAATGCGTTAATTTCCAAAGCGGCAATTCACGAGTATTACTCGGCGCTTTGAGGTCGCAAACGAATGTCACGGAGTGACGAGCGAAGACGCCGGAAAGCGGAAAAGGTTGCCAAGTTCGAAGCGGGTAAGGCTGCACTGATTGCGAAGGTAGCGCCTGCCCGCGAACCTGTTCTTGCAGCATTACCTCAAGGTGCGAAAGGCCCTCGGGTAGATCCGGCTGCCCGCGACACAGTGAACTCTCGGGACACCTTCCGCCCTGACTCCGGGGGGTCTCGCCTCGCCTTGCGTATGAGCTGGTGCATCACCGATGCGGACACGGATGGCGAATGGTCGTGGAGCGAGCCGAGGGCGTGGTCAGACGATGAATGGGCGAAGATCATCAAGCCTGGGCTCGACAACCAATCGCAGCTTACGTGGCGTGAGATCGATGCGGCCTCGTCGGGTAGTGGCCACAAAATGCATCACGGGCACGAAGTGGGCGATATATGCGCCGAAGCGCAGGCTCGTTGGCTTGAGCGCGGTCTAGAACAGTTCGACACGCTTTTCCGGTTCCGGATTGGTGGTCAGAAAAAACGGGCCTGGGGCTATATCGTCCAAGCTCATTTCCGCCTTGTTTGGTGGGAGCGGAACCACAAGATCTATCCTGTCGACTAGTGCGAGCGTAACCGACGGTACCTTTCGCTTTAGGTGAAACCCTACGAGACAACACGGCAAAGCCTGATAGCGAACGCCCCTCGAACGGCGGACAACGGCGCGGCCGGTCCTTTGCCGGCGTCTAGGGGAATCCAATGTTCAAGCGACTCACACTCGCCGCGTTGCTGTGCGCGGCGGCCTTCTCAGTCAGTGCCGGTGGTCAGTCCGTTGCCTCGGCGACCGCCACCCGGGCGACGACCGCCGCCAAGACGCAACAGCCGCACCTCATCGAGAGCGGCAGCTACACCAACAGCGCGGGCGTTCGCGTTCACAGCCCGGCGCACACGGATACCGGAGCCGCGCCCGCGGGTGCTTCCGCACAATGCCGCGATGGCTCCTACAGCTTCAGCCAGAGCCACCGAGGCACTTGTTCACACCATGGCGGCGTGGCTCGCTGGCTCTGAGGAAACAACCATGGACCGCAAGAACGCTTTTCGCTTGGCCGCGTGTGCGGCGCTGGCTGTAGCGAGCAGCAGCTGCGCTCAATACGAGACGAAGGTCATGCAGCCTTGGCTGGGTGCTTCCCAAGCCGAGCTGATCAGCAAGTGGGGCTATCCGACTTCTGCAGGCGACATCGTCAACGTGGACAGCGAGACGACTGTCTACACCTACCGATCGGTGCTCGGAGGCTGGGCAGGGCCTCCGGGCGCGTGCGTGGTCTCGTTCACCTTGCGGAGCCAGACGGTGGTTGCCTGGAAGTACAACGGCGCGAACTGTCCGGACATCCTACGGGGAGGGTAGGAGGGCTCCTACAAGCTGCCGCGGTCCTGGCCGATTGGCGCACAACCGTGGCAGTTGCAATCTATGGTTGCCCCGCGAGTCAGGCCCGAACCGACGGCCGCCCAGGCGCAAGCCGGCAGCACAAGTCAGGTGGAACCGATGACCGGGCGCGGAACGTGACGGCGACGTGAAGGCGTGCGACACGCATCACGGTTGCCGTGCGATCGGGTCGGCAGAATACGCAGGCCGTTCAGCCTGCCCCGGCTCGGCGGCGGTTCCTAAGTAGTGTCTCCGGGCGCCCGGTCACCCCCTGATCGGGCGCCCCTTTTTATCGTCCCCAAGGTTGCCCGTTCGATGGCGGCCACCGCGGCACACCTTCCCAACCTGGCGCGGTCTTGGACACGATGCCGCCATCTAGGTCGATGCGTTCCCACATACCTAGTTCGAGCGGACCGCGGCCCCGCATCACGAGGCGCGGCAGGCCGTGCCTGGACCAGGCGAGCGCACCCGTCTCGCCGTTGAGTGTGGCTGTCCCGTAGTAGACCCAGCCGCTGCCCTCGGCCGGCGGATCCGCGTACGGCCGCCAGTCGGCCAGGAGGTCGAAGGAGAAGGATGTAGCGCGGTGAACTCGTCGGGCCATGCCGGCGAGGGTATGGCGGGTGAGTCGCAAGGCGTGCGAAGGTAAAAGAGGGAAGGGGGAACTGCCATGTCAGAGCGCAGGACGGACGAAATTGCCACCGCCGTGGGCCTTGGTGCGTGTGTGCTGGTGATCCTCGCGGCTTGGGAAGCCTGGAAGCTGACCAACTGGCTTGGGTGGGGTGTCCCTTACGAACTATTGGCGATCCCGTCGGTGCTGTCCGCTCTGGTCATCAGCCCGGCGTCGGACTGGGCGCGTGCTTTGGTTGAACGCCGAGCACGCCGCAGCACCACCGATAGCTAAACGGCGCCGTCGACTCGCTATCAAGCCAGGCGGCCGCGTCCCGCTCGCACGCCTTGGTCTTTGCCTGCGGGTCGGCGCGTAACCGCTTCTCCATGCGGCGCACGTCTTCCACGGCCTGCACGATCACCGCGGCCACGAGGCGGCGTGCGGTGTACTCGTCTATCTGCAGGGGCCGCAGCATCAGCCCCTGGTCGCTGTAGAGGGTCATTGGGAATTAGTCGTTCCAGTGACGGGACGGACCTTCCATCCGGATGGTCGGCAACAAGTTCGTCCCCATTCCGTTGCGGATGAAGCATGCGGCGGCCACTTCGTGTAGCTTGCCGAATAGCTCGATCTCGTCGCGCTGTTGCTGCATCTGTTCGGCGAGCTGGCGATAGGTGATCGGCTCCACGTGCATGCCGTCGACGTCGTGCACCGTTCGATACTCGTACACCTCGTCGCCGAAGTTGTGCACCAGGTCGCCAAGCAGTGCATCGTGGAAGTCGTCCAGCGGCACGCCCTTCGTCGCTGACTGCTGCGACCACGGCAGCGCCATATCCCCTTGGGCGGGCTCGGTTGGCCTGATGTCGGCGGCGGCTGATTCGAAGCCGGGCAGCTCGAGCTGCGCGGCCTCGTGCAGGGCGTGGGCGACGTCGTGCATAGGGTCCGGCGCGACGTTGTCCACGATCTGCTGCGCCGCGTCGGCCGGGATCGAGGGCATCTCGCCATCGTGCAGCGCGCGAAGCGAGGCCGCCATGGTGTCGGCATGCAATGTCGCAACACCGGGATCGGTCGGGACGCCAGGGGCACTGCGGTTGAAGTGTTCCTCGGTGGCCACGGCGGCAGCGGCGTCCACGTCGGCGGGGTCGATCGCCTTGGCGGCGCCGTGGCTGTAGTGGCCCATCCAACCGAAGGCCGCGCCCAGAATCAAGTCGGCGGTCATCGCTTCGCCGTCGAATATCCGGTATTGGGCCGCCATGTCGCGGTAGCCGTTGTCCTCCAGCACCTTGGAGGTCAGGCCACGCTGGGCCGCGCCGAGCGTGACGTTGGCCGCCGTACCGCCCACGATGGTCTGCCACAGATCCTTACCGTACTTGAGCGGCAGGAACGCGCCGATCGCCGACGTGATGCCGGTAATGCCGCCCTGCTCCCGGGCGGTGGTTTCGTCCACGCCCTGGGCCTTGGCCTCCTTGTAGCCGGCATAGCCTTCGGTGGCGCCCAGCAGGCCGGCCGCGCCCCACGGGCCTGCGACCGCGCCGCCGGCCAAGCCAAGGGTCAGGCCCTCGGTGGTGCCGGTCAGGATGCGCCCCGCAGTGCCCGTCTTGCGGGGATCGGAGCCCGTGGCCGCCCATTCGGCCGCGGCCTTGGTCGCGGCGTTGGCGTTCTCCCGCATTTCGGGCGTCATCACATTGTGCGCCGCGCGCGCGAACGGAAGCGCCAGGCTGACCGTCTGCCCCACGTCCGTGTCGAGGAAGTCGTTGGACAGGTCGGCCATCTTGGCGAACGCCCCGGCGAGGCCCTTGGGCGCGGCCGTGGCCAGCCCCTCCGTGGCGCCAGCGAGCGGCACGTCCGTGGTCGTGGGCATCGCGGCGATGCGGTAGTCGTCATCCTGCGCGGGATTCAGGAAGCCCATGTCAGTGACCCCCAATGACGAGCGGGCGGGAATGGCCTCTTATGAACATGAGTCTGGCTCCTTAGACCGGGTAGTTGCCGTCGATGTAAAGCACCTCGCCAGAAGCGCCCGGATATGTGTTGTTGTAGGTGAACACCTGAGCCTGCGACGAATTCGCAGGGACAAGAACCTGCAGGGCAGCCCCGGAGACGGCGCCAGCGCGACCGGTGCCTATGGAGGCTCCGGACGAACTGGAGGACGTGGCCGGCAAGGTCACCAGCACATGGTCCGCGCCTGTTCCGTTCGTGGTGATCGACACGGTCACTTTGTAGGCGACTGAGTCGTCCCACATCTTGAAGTGCCCTGTCGCGGACGCACTGGTGATGGCCCCGGTGTAGGCCGAGGCGGTCGGCGTGTAGGCGCGCCACTCGTCCACGAATATTTGGCCGGTGGAGCTGTAGCGAGGTCCCAACCCGCCGCCGCTGGTGATGGGGAGCGTGTCTATCCGGATCGTGTTGCCGTCTGCCGCCTCGATAGCCGGGAACCCGGCCGCGCTCTGGTTGAAGTTGTAGAGGGCGATCTCTCCAGAGAGCAGCACCACATTGCCGGTGCCGTCGACGCGGATTCCGTTGTCGTCGCTTCGATCCGAGCGGAAATTTGTCGCCGTGAGGTTGGAGTTGCTTCCCTGGACGAACAGCCCCACAGAGCTGGCCAACCCGGTTTCTGCCTGGTGGGTGACGTTGGCCAGTTGGGCGGTCGCACCGCTGCTGACCGTGCTGTCGACCCATACGCCATAGAGGCCGCGGTCAAAATCCGCATTCACCAAGTGCAGTTTGGAGGTCGTGCCGTTCGCGTTCTGGCCGATGCGCATCCCGGCGCGCGCGAAGATGGAGAACACGTTGGATACGTGCGGGTTGTCGTTCCTCTCGAAGTAAAGGACATCGAGATTCGCTTGCGTGTATCCGTGGACGTTGGTGTCGTCCTTCCAGAATGGCCACTGGTGAAGGTTGTGGACCTTCACCACGTCATATGACGTGTCGACGTGCACCATCGAGTCGAAGGCTTGGCCGCGCAAAGTGTCGATCTCGAGACGGCCGTAACTCCCATTGGTCAGGTAGACACCTTTCGTCGGATTCAGCAGCAGAACATCCCGGATCAAGACGTCGGCGTTGTCGATGTAGATATCGAAGTCGTGTGGGTTCGGGGTCCAACTTGGCGCTGGGTTCGGCTGGTCGCGGAAGGTTCCGACGCCAGAGAAGCAGACACCGGAGCGAGAGCCCGCAGAGCCGTCCACCTTGAAACCGATGCCGCTGTGCGCGAAGTGAAACCATGACCCGCGCCCGCGGGTCCCCGGTGCGCCCACGAACGGCTCGCAACCGTCACCCCGCAGGGTGATGCCCTTGGCGACCACGACGGTGCCTGTCAGGCGGTAAGCTGCGGCCGGCGCCGGAACGTAGGCGTTATACCCGTTCGCCGCGCAAGCATTCACCCAGTTCTGCACGGCGACTGTATCGTCGGCCACGTCGTCGCCGACCGCGCCGAACATTTGCGGAGTGTGGATAAAGCCCAACAGGACCGCGGAGATACTGGCCGCGAGAGCTCCACTGCCGGTCGCCTGGAACCCAATTTCAGCGGCTCCCGTTCCAGCTGCCAGCCCCGATTTCGTCGCGATGTCATCCGGAGTGATGCCAGACGCGGCACCGGTCACAAGCTGCTGCACTTGAGCCAGGCTCGGCACCTCTTTGGCGTCGACCGCGTCCGACACATTGGCCAGGCGGTTACCGCCCAGGTCGTAAGCCGTACTCAGTGGTCCTCGTCCTAACTTGAACCCGAGCGCCGTCTGGATCTGCTGCGCCAGCATGGTCAGCCGGTCCAGCGCCCGCTCGTGGCTGGAAGCGGGGAAATACCCATTGTCCGGGTACGCGGTTTCCTGCACCGCGCTGACGTTGCGCTCGATGAAGATTTGGTCATTCGCGGGCAGCGCGGGAATCGTCGTGATGCTGCCGCCGGCTTGGTTGCCGGCGTCGCTGACGGTGTAGTCGCTGTTCAACGTCAACACCGAGATGGCGCCGGCCGCAGTCTTGCGGGTTACCTTGAGGTCGGTGTCGGTGAGGAAATAGAACGGCACCGGAAAAATAGCGGTGGTGCCGTTGCCCGTGTAACTGGCGGAGGCGGTGTTGCTGCTGATCGTCATGCGTGAGGCTCCACGATGGCTCGCATATAGAAAAAAATTGAGGGGATGCTCTCGAGCTGGCCCCTAGTTGGAACAGCGCGCACCGAATCTGCCCCCGCCCCCACCGGCACCCCCCGGGGTGCGGCCGGATGGGACCCGCGCTTGACGTTTTGAACCGGGCCAGGCATCAGTCGTTGCGCCCAGTTGATTCGCAATCAATTGAGCGACGGCCCGGGATCCCTGGCAGTTGTTGGAACTCGCCCTCGATGGCTGGCGGTAGGTCGCAAGGGGGTCGCATCCGGTCGACTCGGGCACGTGCCGCGGCCAGGGCGTCGGTGACGTCGATGCGCTCCACGGTAATGTCCACCTTTTCGCGCAACAGGCCGGTGAGGCGCGCTTTCAACTCGACCAGGCGGGCAAATGCGTTGGCGTTGTCGGTGCGACGGGCGAACGCTATGCCGTCGTCGCACTCGGCCATGCAACGCTCGCCGTTGTATTCGGTCAGTGCGACCAACTGCTGGCGCACCCTTTCCAGCTCAGCGCGTACGAGCTTGTTCTCGTGCAGCAATTGGTAGGCGGCGTGCTTGGCGGATCGCACGGAGTAGCCGGCAGCAATGGCCGCCTGGACGCCCGGGACGCCCTTTTGGATTTCGGCGATGAACCGTTGTTGCCGCGGGCTGAGCTTGCGCGTCATAGGGTCAGGCGAGGCCCAGACGGCGGGCTTTCGCGCGGTCGATGCCACGCTGGGCCAGGTGGCGAATCAGGAAGGGGCTGTCGCCCAGGCCGGTGGATTCCAGGAGCGCCGGGAGCTTGGGGAAGCCGCGCGCAAGCTCGAGCATTTCGCGCTGGGCGACGCCGAGCATGGTGTCGAAGTGCTCGCCCCACATGTCGCGCAGGTACTGCTGATTCTCCGCGGAAGTCGCCGCGCGCGCTTCGGCACTGGGCGGGTTGGTCGCGGCCTTCCGGAACATCTCGCCGACAAAGCGCGCGGTGGGTTGGTCGACATTGGCGGAGATCAGCGCGCCCTGCAGCTCCAGGGCGTCGCGGCTGGCCATCACGGCCGGCGCCAGCGTGCCACCCTCGGCCGGTTCTGCGTCCGGTGAGGCCAGGGCGGCGTCTGCCTGTTCCTGCGTCCATGTGCCGCGCTCGACCAATGCGGCGGCCATGACGGCCTCCGCACTCGGCGGCGCGCTGCTGGTGCTGCTGGTGGCCTCGTCGCTCATCAAGCGGCCCCCAGCGCTTCGTCACGCTTGCCGAGGATCCACCGATCGATCGCTTTGAAGGTTTCAGCCAGGAGCGGCAGGGTGTTCAAGGTCGAATCGTTCGCGCCCGTGTGGCCGGTGATGCCGGAGCGGCGCAGTTCGGCGCCCATCGCGCCTTCCATCTCCTGCCACGTCACTTTTGCGGGGTCGCCGTGCGCGGTCAGCGGGAAGGGCGCCAGCTGGGCCAGGTCAGCCGTCAGGGCGATGAACTCGCCACGCGCGCGCGCCAGGTCGGCCGCCTTGCGCGCGTAGCCTTCTGCCGCGGCCGTGCGCTTGCCGGACAACTCGACCACGCGGCGCCAGAGCTCGACCTTGCGGACGCGTTCCTCGGCTTCCAGGGCGGCGTCGTGCTTGCGTTGCGCTGCCGCCACGGAGTCCGCCAGCACGGCGGCCTGCTCCTGTGCCTCACGATGGCGGGCCTTGGCCTTGCCCAGCGCGCCCAGATCGGCGTCGCCGGTGATGGCCTGCTCGACCAGGGCGGCGTACTGCTCGCCGGCCTCGTCGGCCTTGCGCTGGGCGATGTTCTGGGCGTCCACGAGTTCGGCTAGGCGGGCGCCGGTGTCGACGCTGGAGGGATTGGGGCGAAGGCGGGAGAGGATGCTGGGCATGTGGGGTGCTCGTGAGAGGGGCAAATGTGGCGCTTTGTTGCCTTGTGTTGCCTAGTGGCGCCTTTTGTTCGGTCGGTAAATGTCGGTAAGCGACTGTATTGTAACGCTTAATCACCGTCGTGTCTGGAAAATGCGGCCATCAGGGCAACCCCTTGTATAGCAGTAGGTCGAAAAGGCGGGGGATCCGGCTTGGGGTCGCGCGCGCACGCGAGGGGGTGGGCAAAAGGCGGCCGGAAGCTGGCTTCCGGATGGTGAGAAAAGAGCATCACATGTTGTGAAAAAACAACATGTTGCAATGCCTGACTTGTATATGTAAGTTGCTCCTTCGGCCATGAGAGGCCGCTAGAGAGGGGGAACAACCATGCAAATCCAAGTCGCCATCGCCGCCGGCCTCGCGCTGGCCTTCGAATCCGCCGACACGTACGCCTGCGAGCGGATGTTCCAAGCCGTGCGCACGCTGCCGTTGCCTGGCTTCGCCGACGAACTCCAGGGGTATGTCGACCAGGTACTGGCAGCGGCACAGCTCCCGGCCGCCGCGTGATGCAAACGCGGAACCTCACACCTACGGAAGCGGCCGAGCGCCTTCGTGTTTCGCCGCGCGCATTGGAGGGCTGGCGCAATAAGCGGGTTGGCCCGCCATATCGGAAGTTCGGCCGGCGGGTGCTCTACCCGCTGGATCTACTTGAACTGTGGGAAGCAGACGCAACCAACGGAGGCGCCGCCATGAACCTCAACGCCAAAGAAGCAGCGGAACGCCTACGGATCCCAGAAAAGACCCTGGCCAACTGGCGTAACAAGCGGGTCGGTCCACCCTTCCGGAAGTTTGGCCGGAGGGTGCTGTATCCACTCGACCAGCTCGAGCAGTGGGAGCGGGATCAGACGATCGAAACCCGGAAGTAACACTCCCTTGGTCGACCATGGCGACAACAGCTACACCCTGTAGGGTTGTAGCTGTCGCTGTCGCCAACATGGCTGGACCACAAAACTAGTTGTCGCCGCCTGTCGCCGTGTCGCCGCATGGCTTGAAACCGTTGCGGCGCAAGGCTTCCGGCCGATTCTATCTTTCCGGTCCGTTGTCGCCGCGATGTCGCCGCGATGTCGCCGTAGGCGTTTTTAAGGTGCAGCGG
>NZ_DASSES010000214.1:0-19228 GCF_035695185.1 Frateuria sp. | reverse complement strand
AGGGAGCCAGTGACCGCACGCCCACGCTTTTCGCGTTGGCTTTCGCTCTGGCCTTTCGCCCTGGCCTTTCGCTTTCGCCTTGGTCCTCTAAAAAGTGCGCGCAGGAAGCGCGCTGCTCTTCCGGACCCCTATGGCGCGGCGGGCGGGTGGCGAAAAGGCCCGAAGGGTGGCCGGCAGGACGCCGGCCAGTTTTTCGTCGGGGCAGGAGCCCCGTCGAAAAACCCCGCCGCCCGCCCGCGCACCCGAAGGGCGCGCCATCGGGGTGCCCTTCTCTTTGGTTACTTTCTCTTGGGCAAGCAAGAGAAAGTGACTCGGGCGCCGACCGGCGTCCGAAAGCTCTTGCTCTCGCTCTTGTCCATCAACCGCTGAGGCGAGCCCCGGCCCCTCACCCCAGCCCTCTCCCCGGAGAGGAGAGGGAGCAAAGGCGCCTATAATCGCGATTCCTCACGCACCACGGACACCCCATGCGGGAAGAACACGTCAAGGAACTGGTCGACCTGCTCCAGCTCGAGCGCCTGGAAGACAACCTGTTCCGCGGCCAGAGCCGCGACATCGGCACCCGCTTCGTGTTCGGCGGCCAGGTCCTCGGCCAGGCGCTCTCGGCGGCCCAGCAGACCGTCGACCCCAAGCGCGAGGCCCACTCGCTGCACGCCTACTTCCTGCGCGCCGGCGACATCGACGCGCCGATCGTCTACTCGGTCGAACGCGCCCGCGACGGCGGCAGCTTCTCCGCCCGCCGCGTGGTCGCGATCCAGCACGGCCAGCCGATCCTCAACGGCGCGGTGTCCTTCCAGGAGCCCGAGAAGGGCTTCGAGCACCAGAGCGCCATGCCGGAAGTGCCCTCGCCCGAAGACCTCGAGCCGATGCGCCACCTTCCTCCGGACGAACTGGCGAAGCTGCCGGTGAAGCTGCAGCGCTGGCTCGGCATCGACGGCCCGTTCGAGTTCCGCCAGGTGTGGCCACGCGACGAACTGCGCCCGGCCAAGCGCCCGCCGATCCAGCATATCTGGTTCCGCCTGACCGCGCCGATCGGCGATTCGCCGGTGCTGCACCGCGCACTGCTCGCCTATGCCTCGGACTTCCACCTGATCGGCACTGCCACGCTGCCGCACGGCATCTCCTACCTCACCCACAACGTACAGATGGCCAGCCTCGACCATGCGCTGTGGTTCCACCGCCCGTTCCGCGTCGACGAGTGGCTGCTGTACTCGTTCGACAGCCCCACCGCCCAGGGCGGCCGCGGCCTGGCGCGCGGGCAGATCTACAGCCGCGACGGCCGGCTGGTCGCGTCCACCGCGCAGGAAGGCCTGATCCGCCTGCGCGGCAGCTGAGAGGTAGACTTATCCCATGCGCCCGCTCTACTCCTCGCCCCGCCAGGAAAACATCGACCGGCTGGTCGCCCTGCTTGCCGAGAACGGCATCGAGACGACCGTCACCGGCCGCTCGAACTGGAACCGTCCCAGCTACCAGCGCTTCAGCTACGCCCAGCGCAACGAGAGCCGCGAGGGCTGGCCACAGGTATGGGTCAACCGTGCGGACGACTACACCCGGGCGCGCGCACTGATGCGTGGGCTGGGCATCGAACCGCTGGTGCGCCACGGCGAGGAGCTGGCCGCGGCGCGCAACCCGACCCCCGAGTCGCGTCGCGCCGACGTGGCCACCCGCGTG
Source organism: Frateuria sp. (assembly GCF_035695185.1). GTDB lineage: Bacteria > Pseudomonadota > Gammaproteobacteria > Xanthomonadales > Rhodanobacteraceae > Frateuria_A. Next base: position 17,560 of record NZ_DASSES010000214.1, on the reverse strand, counting down.
CGGCGCATCGTGCTGCTGGCGCTGGCCGCGGCCTTCATCGTGCTGATGCTGCGCTACATGGGCAAGCTCTGACTGCGTCGATCAAGGCCGCCTTCTCGGAAAATTTGCAACCGCTCGCGCGCTGGGTCATAGAATCCGGTCCATGCGCTCCGAACGCGTCCGCCTGTTCCAGACCCTGCCCCACCCGTGCGGCTACTACGCCGAGCGCACGGCGCAGAACCTGGTGATCGACCCTGCCGCGCCGCGCCTGGACCAGCTCTACGGCCCGGCGCTGGAACGTGGTTTCCGCCGCGCCGGCGGCCACCTGTACTACCCCAACTGCCCGCAGTGCCGTGCCTGCACGCCTTGCCGCATCGACGTGGAGCATTTCACGCCCGACCGCGCGCAACGACGCTGCCTCAAGCGCAATGCGGACCTGACCGTGGTCGAGTGCATGGCCGGCTACAACGCCGAGCGCCACGCGCTGTACGAACGCTACCTGCGCACCCGCCACGCCGGCGGCGGCATGGACGAGGCCGATGCCAGCGACTTCCGCCGCTTCCTCACCGCGCCCTGGAGCCCCACGCTGTTCCTCGAGTTCCGCCGGGGCGCGCAATTGCTTGCGGTGGCGGTCACCGACGTGTGCCTCAACGGTTTGTCGGCGGTCTACACCTTCTTCGAGCCGGACGAGAGTGCACGCAGCCTGGGGACCTACGCGATCCTGCAACAGGTGCAGCTGGCCCGCCGGCGCGGGTTGCCGTGGCTCTACCTCGGCTTCTGGATCGAGGGCCACGAGAAGATGGACTACAAGCGCCGCTTCCGTCCGCTGCAGGTGCGCACGCGCGAGGGATGGGCACCCCTGGGCTGATCGCGCAAGTTCTTGCGCAACCCTCCCGCGCGCCGCCGCGTCAGGCGGTGGGCCGGTGCCCCGGACGACGGGACGAGCCGGTCGTCGGATAGGGGAACAGCCTGACCAGCGGCACCGAGAGGCCGTCGTCGCCCACCACGCGGCAGTGCGTGCGGTCGAGCTGGCGCGGGTCGTCCACGCCGCAGCTGTGCGCGATGATGCCCACTTCGTACATGAGGTTGCGTGCGTAGTGGTAAACCTTCTCGCTCTTGTCGGTCACCACCAGGCCGCGCTGCAGCCTGGGGTTCTGCGTGGTGATGCCGGTCGGGCAGGTGTTGCGGTTGCACTGCAGTGACTGGATGCAACCGAGCGCGAGCATGAAACCGCGGGCCGAGTTGACGAAGTCGGCGCCCACCGACAGTGCCCAGGCCACGTCGTAGGCGGTGATCCGCTTGCCCGAGCAGATCACCTTGATGCGCTCGCGCAGCCCTTTGGCGATCAGCGTGTCCACCAGCGCCGGCAACGCCTCGTGCAGCGGCAGGCCCATGCCTTCCATCAGCGTCTGCGGCGCCGCGCCGGTGCCGCCTTCGGAGCCATCGACGATGATGAAGTCGGGCGCGCTCTCGATACCGCGCGTCCACACCTCGTCGCACAGTTCCGCGATCCAGCCCGGATCGCCCAGCACCGCCTTGAAGCCGGTCGGCTTGCCGCCGACCTCGCGCACATGGGCGATCGCGTCGAGCAGCTGCGGCACGTCGGCAATGTCCAGGTGGCGGTTGGGACTCTGCGAATCCTCGCCGACCGGGATGCCGCGGATCGCGGCGATTTCCGGCGTCACCTTTACGCCCGGCAGCAGGCCGCCCATGCCGGGCTTGGCACCCTGACCGAGCTTGATGCTGACCATCTTCACCTGGCTGTGCGCGCAGATCGCGCGCAGGCGGTCGTCGTCGAGCCGGCCGTCGGCCGTGCGCACGCCGTACTTGGCGGTACCGATCTCGAACACCAGGTCGCAGCCACCCTCCAGGTGATAGGGCGCCAGCCCGCCCTCGCCGGTGTCCAGCCAGATGCCGGCCCTGGCCGCGCCGTGCGAGAGCGCGCGCACCGCCGGTGCCGACAGCGCGCCGTAGCTCATCGCCGAGATGTTGAAAAAGGCGGCATGGTCATAGGGCTCGCGTGCATACGGGCCGATCCGCACCGGCTTCGGTGGCACGTGGTGGCCCTCCAGGCGGGGGAACGGGGCATTGACGAAAAACGGGATTCCCTCGGCGGACAGGTCGCGCGTGGTGCCGAAGCCGATGGTGGTGTCGGCGTTCTTCGCGGCGCGGTACACCCACACGCGCTGGGCGCGGTTGAACGGCAGCTCCTCGCGGTCGCTGGCGAACAGGTACTGGCGGAAGAACTCGCCCAGGCGCAGGAAGCCGTAGCGGAAGTGGCCGATGACCGGAAAGTTGCGCAGCACCGCGTTGCCGGTCTGGTAGCGGTCGGCGACCCACACCGCCAGCACGATCACCACGGCCAGCGCCAGCATCAGCACGAAGCATGCCGCCAGCGTTTCGACCAGCACGATGAGCCAGTGGGCGAAGCCGTCCGTTGCCATGGATTCCCTCCTCGTGAACTGAAAGAAAGCCTAGCCCATCGCGAGAGCAAGCTCCCTCTCCCCTGCTCTGAACCGGAGAGCGGGGAGAGGGGCCATCCCAGGCTGGCGTGCAGGTTCCTACAGCTCGACCTTCAGGCACGCCGCCGCCCGCACGGCCTTGTCGCGTGCCGCCTCGACATCCGCATCCCGCGCCAGCGTCACCGCCATGCGCCGACGGCCCTTCACTTCGGGCTTGCCGAAGATGCGCAACTGCGTATCGGGCTCGGCCAGCGCCTCGGCCACGCCGTGGTAGCGCGGATGGCGGCCCTCGCCTTCGACCAGCACCGCGCACGAGGCCGACGGCCCCCACTGGCGGATGACGGGGATCGGCAAGCCGAGAATCGCCCGTGCATGCAGCGCGAACTCCGACAGATCCTGCGACACCAGCGTCACGAGCCCGGTGTCGTGCGGGCGCGGGCTGACCTCGGAGAAGATCACGCTGTCGCCCCTGACGAAGAACTCCACCCCGAACACACCCCAGCCCCCCAGCGCCCCGGTGATGGCCGCGGCCTGTCGTTGCGCCTCGGTCAGCGCCGCCTCGCTCATCGGCTGCGGCTGCCAGGACTCACGGTAATCGCCGTGCTCCTGCCGATGGCCGATCGGCAGGCAGAAGCTGGTGCCGTCACGGTGGCGCACGGTGAGCAACGTGATCTCGTAATCGAAGTCGACAAACCCCTCGACGATGACCCGGCCATGCCCGGCGCGTCCGCCGGACTGCGCGTATTCCCAGGCCCGGTCCAATGCCGCCGAGTCACGCACCGTGCTCTGCCCCTTGCCCGAGGAACTCATCACCGGCTTGACCACGAACGGCAGGCCGATCGCCTCGGCTGCCGCGCGGTACTCCGCCTGCGTGTCGCAGAAGCGGTAGGGCGAGGTGGGCAGGCCCAGCTCCTCGGCGGCGAGGCGGCGGATGCCTTCGCGGTCCATGGTGAGCCTCGCGGCGCGCGCGGTGGGGATCACGCGCAGGCCCTCCTGCTCCAGCTCGACCAGCGTCTGCGTGTGGATGGCCTCGATCTCGGGCACCACCAGGTCCGGCTTCTCTCGCCCGATCAGCGCGCGCAACGCGGCCCCGTCGAGCATGTCGATCACGTGGCTGCGGTGGGCCACCTGCATCGCCGGCGCGTCGGGGTAGCGGTCGACCGCGATCACCTCGACGCCGAAGCGCTGCAGCTCGATGGCCACTTCCTTGCCCAGTTCGCCCGAACCGAGCAGCAGGACGCGCACGGCGTGGGCGGAAAGCGGCGTGCCGAAAGGCTTCATGGGAATTCCCTGCTCCAGGACAGCGCGCATTGTAGGCCGATGCCCCATCGCGTCGCCGGCCCGCAGGAGGCACGGCTGGCCGCGGCGGCACTTGCATGATGATATGCTTTTGATATCTACTTCTTGGCATCCAAGGAGAGAGCGACATGAACGAACGCAAGGGTTTTTCGATCGCCGGGATTCCTTTCATCGGCGTCTGCCTGGTGCTGGCGGCCATCGGCGTGCTGCTGGTGGCCAGTGCCGACGGCGCGCAGCCGGCGCCGCACGTGGTGCCCGGCATCCTCCTGCTGGTACTGACTGGCTTCCTGCTCAAGGGCTTCTTCCAGGTCGCTCCCAACGAGGCGCAGGTGATGCAGCTGTTCGGCCGCTATGCCGGCAGCGTGCGCGAGGAAGGCCTGCGCTGGACCAATCCGTTCTACAGCAAGCGCCGCGTCTCCCTGCGGGTGCGCAACTTCGAGAGCGGGCGGCTGAAGGTCAACGACAACGACGGCAACCCGATCGAGATCGCCGCGGTGATCGTGTGGCAGGTTGTGGACACGGCCGAAGCGGTGTTCCGGGTCGAGGACTACGAGAACTTCGTGCACATCCAGAGCGAGTCGGCGCTGCGCCAGATGGCGCAGAGCTACCCCTACGATGCGCATGAGGACGGCCAGCCCTCCCTGCGCAGCCACGGCGAGGTGATCAACAACCACCTGCGCGACGAGATCCAGGCGCGGCTGGAGCAGGCCGGCGTTCAGGTGATCGAGGCGCGCATCAGCCATCTGGCCTACGCACAGGAGATCGCCCAGGCGATGCTCCAGCGCCAGCAGGCCGGCGCGATCATCGCCGCGCGCACCCGTATCGTCGAGGGCGCGGTGAGCATGGTCGAGATGGCGCTGGACCAGCTCAGCCGCCGTGGCGTGGTGGAACTGGACGAAGAGCGCAAGGCCGCCATGGTCAGTAACCTGCTGGTGGTGCTGTGCGGCGAGCGCGGCACCCAGGCGGTGGTCAACACCGGCACGCTGTACGGTTAGGGAGAGTTGCGATGGGCTACGCCATTCCCGCCATCGTGGTGATATTGATCGTTGCCGTGGCCGCCGCCTCGCGCCGCAAGCGCGGCTGAGACCATGCCTGCGGAAAAGAAGGCCTATCCGCTGCGGATCAGCGCGAGCGTGCTCGAAGCCATGCAGCGCTGGGCCGACGACGAGTTGCGCAGCGTCAACGCACAGATCGAGTACGTGTTGCGCGAGTCCCTGCGCAAATCCGGCCGGTTGAAGGCTGGCACGACCAGGCCGGTGGCCGACGACGAGCCCGACCCGGGCGGGCGCTGAACGCGCAGGAGCGCAGCCGTGCCCGACCGTGGCGCACGGCTGCGCTCCTGCGATGCCCCCTTCCGGGCAACCGCCTCAGGGCCCGGCCTTGGCCAGTGGCTGCGGTCGCAATCCCGGCAGCCGCACGACCTCCGGCCCATCGTTACCCAGCACGACCAGCCAGCGCCCCTCGAGCACCAGGCGGTCGACGTCGGCAAGGCCGGAACGCCGGTCCAGCGTGCCCAGCGGGCGGCCGTCACGCGCGTCGTAGGCCTGGATGCGGTCGCGCTGGCGGTCGGCCACCAGCAGCCAGTCATGGCCATCGGCCGTCCAGCGCACCAGTTGCCTGGACGGCCGCGCAGGCGACGGCGGCATGAAGGCGCCGGTCAGCGTCGCCGCCGCCAGGAACGTGGCGGCGAACCCGGCCCGTCCGTCGAGCCGGCGCAGCGATTGCTTCAGGAGCGGATATCGGTGCATGCCCACAGCATCGCGACGGGGCATGACCGGGCTATGACGCGACCTTGTCCGTGCGATGAAAGGCCAGCCCGAGTGCGATCCAGCCGACGATGAAGGCGAGTCCGCCCAGCGGCGTGATCGCACCGCACCAGCGCGGTGCGCCCAGGGCCAGCGCATAGAGGCTGCCGCAGAACAGCACGAGGCCGCAGGCGAACGCCCCCAGGGCGCAGCGCCTGGCCCGGGTCGGCGGGGCCAGGCAGGCGAGCGCCAGGGCCAGCGCATGCCAGAAGTGGTACTGCGAAGCGGTATGCCACAGTTCACGGCCGCCGGCATCGAGCACGCCGCGCAGCGCGTGCGCACCGAACGCACCCAGCAGCACCGCGCTGGCGCCGGCCGTGCCGACCAGCCAGGGCATCGCGCGCGTCATGGCGGGGACAGGTTGTCGCATAAGCTCCTCGTAGCGGGCGCCCGCACCGTCGCGTGGCGTATGCTGGGGCGATGCATCGCCCTGATTCTTGCATGAAGCCATCGCACCTGGCCCGCCTCGTCCTGCTCCTGGGCCTCGTTCTGCTGCTGGCCGCCTGCCACCGCGAGGATGCCCAGCCCTGGCGGCTGACCGACATCAGCGGGCACATGCCCGACCTCGCCTTCCAGCTCACCGACGACACCGGCAAGCCGGTGACGGGGGACGATTACCGCGGCAAGGTGGTGCTGCTGTACTTCGGCTACACCCACTGCCCGGACGTCTGTCCGCTCACACTGGCGCACCTGCACGCCGTGCTGCAGCGGGTGGGGCCCAAGGCGGACGGGGCGCGCATCCTGTTCGTCAGCGTCGACCCGGCGCGCGACACGCCGGCGGTCATGCATGCCTACGTCAATGCCTTCGACAAGCGGGCGGTCGGGCTGACCGGCACGCCCCGCGCGCTGGAGGCGCTGAGCAAGCGCTATCGCTCGGCGTTCACGCGCGAGCCGTCCGATGCGAACGGCCAGTACGAGGTCAGCCACAGCTCGGGCATCTACTTCTTCGACCGCCAGGGCCAGGCGCGCCTGCTCGCCACGCCCGCCGCTTCGCAGGACGACCTCGTGCACGATCTCTACCTGCTGCTGGAAACCGGAAAATGACCCTGCGCTCCCTGCCCCTGTTGCTTGCCGGCCTGCTCGGTGCCGGCGCCGTCCACGCCGGCCAGGCCGACCACGTGCATGCGAGCGCCGCCTGGATCCGCGTGATGCCCGCCGGCCTGCCGGCCGGCGGCTACGTGACCCTGCGCAACGAGGGCGACCAGCCGGCCGTGCTCGACGGCGCCAGCAGCGTGGCCTACGGCAGCGTGATGCTGCACGAAAGCTCCACCGACACCGGCATGGGCCGCATGCGCATGGTCGATCGCCTGACCGTGCCCGCACACGGGCAGGTGGCGCTGGCGCCGGGCGGCTATCACCTCATGCTGACGGGCGCGACCCGGGCGGTGCAGCCGGGTCAAAAGGTACGGGTCACGCTGCACTTCGCCGACGGCAGTGCGCTGGCTGCCGACTTCCTCGCCAGGCCCGCCAACGCGCTGTAACCGGTTCCGCGGCCGCAGGGGCCCGCCGGCTGCAAGGCCGACGGCCGCTGGGCCGCCGCGCCTAGGTGTGGTGGACCAGCGGGCGCTGTTGCAGCCGGTGGTCACGCCGGATCCGGCCGCGCCGCGACAACGCCAGCCATTGACGCAGCGCCAGCAGGCCCCCGATCGACTCGATCATCGCCGCCGGGACCCAGGTGATCACGCCGCCGACCAGCTGCCCGGTCAGCACGTTGAACGTGAACGCGCGACCGCAGATCTCGAAGATCGGGTAGAGATCGGTCTTGGAGAATGTGACGATGGCGCCAGCCAGGATCTGCGGGGTCATCGTGATCGCCGGTGACAGCACGCGAACGCCAGGGATCATCCGGCCCGGCGGGCGCGGGCGATGGTCCAGCACCAGCGCCCAGTAGATGAAACCGCTGGCGAGCATCGTCCAGTTCATGAAGCGGTAGATGCGCCAGTCCAGCATGGCCAGCGTCTGCATCGCGGGAATCAGCCAGACCAGGATGAAGGCGATGAACAGGAACGTCGCCAGCGCCGGATTGAACAGCACCGCGCTCACCGCCCGCCACACCCTCGACTGCCGTGCCGGCCGCAGCACCCGTGCGCGCCACCTCAGCGGCAGGCCCGCCCGCAGCACCGCCCCCGGATAGGACGCCACGACCAGCAGCGGTGCCAGGTGGTGCAGCAGCACCTGCTGGATGCGGTGCATGAAGAACTCGTGCTCCGCGTAGTAGTCCAGGTAGGTGTGCAGCGACAGGTAGATGATCGCCATGCCGCTCCAGAACGCCAGGCGCCGCCCGAGGCTCACGCCGATTGCGCGCGCACCACGCCAGTACAGCACCCCGGCCAGCAGGAAGCTCGCGAGGAACACCCACGAGAACTCCCACGGCACGATCCATTTCAGCAACAGCGCCATCACCGGCCCGCACATCCACCAGCCTGCAAGGATAGACCCCGCGGCGCGGCGCCGGGGCGCTTGCGGCAGATTGCCGCCTCGGCGGCGTACGGCCAGGAGGGAGTTGCAGCCACGCCGGACCCTCGCCGTGATGCGCTCCCGCCTCGATGGGCGCGGGAGGCAGCCGGTGCCCCCGAAGGTGCTCCGGCGGTGGCTAGACGGGGCGCGAGCGGCTCTGGCGCAGGCGCCGCCAGCCGTAGAGCAGTCCGATCAGGGTCACCAGTGCCGGCACCAGCACGATGTTGATCACCTTCAGCCGCAAGCCCAGCGCATCGATCTCGGCGTTGAGCTGGTGCTGCACGTCGCGCAGTTCCTTGTTGATCGCCAGCCGGCGCTGCTGGAACTGCTCGATCTCGCTCTTCTGCTGCGCACTGGCCGTGCTCGAGCGTCCGCCCTTGGCCGGCTGCAGCTCGTCCAGCCGTTGCCGCGTCTCGGCCAGTTCGCGCTCGAGCTCCTGCTTCTTCACCAGGAACTTCTGGTCGGCCGCGGCCTGCAGGGCACGGACGCGGGTGAACGGCCGTTGCGAGGCCGAGCGCCCGCGGATGGACAGCAGCGCCGAGGACCCGCTCAGGTTGTCGGCCAGGTTGGTGACGAAATCGCCGTTGTTGGCGAAGGCCGAGAGCATCGGCTGGCCCAGGAAGCTCTGCATCTCCACCCACAGTCGATCGCTGAGGATGTCGGTGTCGGCGACCAGCACCACCTCGGCGTCGGGCCTGGATTGCGCCAGGTGGCCGCTCGTGCCGTTGCGTTGCGGGAAGGCACTGTGGAAGGTGCCCCGCAGGCGCGCGGCGATGACGTAGTGCTGGTTGTCCGGCTGGTAATCCTGCAGCAGCGAGGTCGGCTCGCTGGCCGCCTCCAGCACGCGCTGGGCAGGCACCTTCTCGGCCTCGGCGCTGCTCTGGATCAGCGGCAGCAGCCGCGCCTGCGCGGTGGGCGCCAGGTCGAAGCTGCCGGCGGTGGAGACGTTGATGCGCTGGAGGCTGGCGGTCACCACGTCGTTGTGGTTGAGCTCCTGCGGACCCAGGCCGAGCATCGCCGGATGGTTGAGGTTGGTGCCGGCCAGTTCGATCTGCAGCGCGCGCGAGCGGTCCAGTACCACCGTGTGGGGATCGTAGGTGACGCCCCAGGCCGCGAACAGCCGCGGCAGGTCGGAGTTGTGGTCGTCGGTGACGCCGTTGCTGTCCACATAGGGCGTGGTGTCCAGCTCCGCGTCCGGGTCGACGAACACCACCAGGTGCCCGCCACGCAGCACGTACTGGTCCAGCGCGTAGACCGCCGCCTCGGGCAGGCGCTTGGGATGCACCACCAGCAACACCTGGATGTCGTCGCCCACGCGGGTGAGCGTGTCGGCATCGAGCGTCCTGACCTCGAAGAGCTGCTCGAGCTGCTGCACCACCGCCCAGGGCGCCTCGCCGATGGCCGGATTGCCGCTCAGCGGCAACGAGCTGATCAGCCCGATGTGCGGCTTGCTGGACTGGTCCAGCTCGTAGAGCAGCTTGGCGATGTCGTACTCGAGGAAGGTTTCCCGCGCCGGGTCGAAGAACGGGATCGACAGACTGCGTTCCTCGCCCTCGCCCTCCCTGCCGCGCACGGCGTTGCCGACCAGGCCGAAGAACACCCGCTCGCCGTTGCTGCCGCCATTGACCGGCGTCAGCCCACCGCCCTCGGCGCTGGCCTCGTCGTCCGAATAGGGCACCGGATCGATCACCGCCAGGCGGATCCGGCCGCGCGAGCGGGCGACCATCTCCTGCAGCATCTCGCGCACGCGCTGCTCGTAGCTGCGCAGTTGCGGCAGGTCGCGGGTGGCGTGCTCGGAGAAATACAGCGTGAGCTTCAGCGGCCGATGCAGCTCGTCGATGATGTGCTGCGTGCCGGGCGTGAGCGTATAGAGGTGGTCGGCGGTCAGGTCGATGCGCGCCGTCTTCAGCCAGCGGCTGCCGGCCAGGGTGATGCCGACGAAGGCCAGCGTCAGCGCCACCAGTGCGGCGACCAGCCAGGTGCGGCGACCGATGTGCAGGCGGCGCATGTCAGCGGTTCCGCTTCAGGTCGAGCACCAGCACGCCGGCAGTGAGCCAGGCGAGGATGGTGAGCATGAAATACATCAGATCCCGCAGGTCGAGCACGCCCCGTGCGATCGCCTCGAAATGCCGCAGCATCGACAGGTGCGCCACACCATTGACCAGCTTGCGCGGAAGCGCACCCTGGAAGAAATCCAGCACCTGGGGCTGGCCGACCAGGATCAGCAGCACGCACACCAGCGCGGTGAGGATGAAGGCCACCACCTGGCTGCGCGTGAGCGTGGACAGGCAGGCGCCGATCGCCAGGAACGCGCCGGCCATCAGCCAGCTGCCCAGGTAGCCGGCGAAGATCACCCCGTTGTCCGGGTGCCCCAGGTAGTTGACGGTGATCCAGATCGGGCAGGTCAACGCAAGCGCCAGCCCGAGGAACAGCCAGGCGGCAAGGAACTTGCCCAGCATCGCCTGCACCAGCGTCACCGGCAGCGTGAGCAGCAGCTCCAGGGTGCCGGCCTTGGATTCCTCCGCCCACATGCGCATCGACAGCGCCGGCGCCAGGATCAGGTACAGCCACGGGTGGATCGCGAAGAAAGGCTGCAGGTCGGCCAGGCCGCGCTCGTAGAAGTCACCCGCGTAGAAGGTGAGCAGGCCGGCGAGCACCAGGAAGATCACCAGGAAGACGTAGGCCACCGGGGTGACGAAGTAGCTGCGCAGTTCACGGCGCATGATGGCGCTGACGGGACTCAAGGACGGCCTCCGTGCGCGCAGCCGGGAGCGGGCAATGGGCAACGGACAACGGGCAGGCGCTCGCCTGCGCGACAAGCGCCTGCGGTTGCGCGTGCCGGTTCGGTGGGCTGGCCTGCGATTGCCGGCCGGGGCCACGGGCTCCCCGTTCGCTGCACCCCGTTCCCCGTCCTCATGCGTCCTGCCCCGTGGTGATCTGGCGGAACACCTCGTCCAGGCGTCCACGCTCGAGCTGGATTTCGGAGACCTCCAGGCCCTGCTGGCGCAGCAGCTCCTCGACCGGCTCCAGGATGCGCGTACCAGGCTTGGGAAACACCGTGATGCGCCCGTCCAGCGGGTCGACCTCGATCGCGGCGACCTGCGGCAGGCGGCCGAGCATCTCCTGCGAGACGCCGCTGCCGGGTGCGCTGAACGAGACCGCCCCGTGGTAGCGCGAGCGCGCCTCCAGCTCCGCCGGCGTGGCGTCGGCGAGCAGCTTGCCGCGGGCGATGATCACCACCCGGTTGCACAGCGCATGCACCTCCTCCAGCAGGTGGGTGGAGATCAGGATCGTGCGCTCGCGCGCCATCGAGTCGATCAGGCGCCGCACGGCATGCTTCTGGTTCGGGTCCAGGCCGTCGGTGGGCTCGTCCAGCATCAGCACCGGCGGGTCGTGCAGGATCGCCTGCGCCAGGCCCACGCGCCGGCGCAGGCCCTTGGACAGGGTATCGATGCACTGCTCGAGGACGTCCTCCAGCTGCAGGTGCGTCACCACCTCGTCGAAGCGGCGGAAGCCGGTGTCGGCGGGGAGCGAGCGCACGCGCAGGATGAAGGTGAGGAACTCCCGTACGGTCATCTCGCCGTAGCTGGGCGCCCCTTCGGGCAGGTAGCCGAGCGCGCGCTTGGCCTTCAGTGGCTCGCGCTGCACATCGTGCCCGCATACCCGTGCCGTGCCGGCGGTGGGTGCCAGGAAGCCGGCGATCATGCGCATGGCGGTGGACTTGCCGGCGCCGTTGGGACCGAGCAGCCCGAGCACCTGGCCGGGCTCGGCGCGGATGGACAACGCGTCCACCGCAGTGAGGCGGCCATAGCAGCGGGTGAGTCGGTCGGCTTCGATCATGAATGCAGGGACGGCGGCTGGCCCGTCACTCTAGCGCACCCGTACGCGGCGGCGGCAGGGCCTGGGCGCTTGCGCGGGGCAAAAAAAATCCTGCCCGCGCGAGGCGGGCAGGATTCGATCCGGGAAGCGTGTCGCGCTTACTGGGCGCTGGAGGCTTCGGCCGGCGCCGCAGCGGTGCCGGCGGCGGCGGGCGCCGCGGCACTGGCCGCCGGGGCCGGCTCCAGGGTCGGCTGCGGGATGCCGGCGGCCTGTTCCGGGGTCTGTTCCGGCACGTCGTCGCCCAGCAGCGGCAGGTAGACGTCGTACTTGGCGTAGGTGGTGATGTTGCCACCCTTGTCCTTGGCCTCCGGCTGCACTTCGATGTCGTACAGACGGTGGGTCACTTCGTCGAACTTGTAGCCGTGCGTCTGCGCATAGGCCTTGAGCATCTCGCGGGTCTGCGGCACGCCGGCGGCAGTACCGTTCCACACGCCCACCAGGGCCGGGTTGCCGAAGGCCAGCGTGGCGCGCACATTGCTGTCCACGATCAGGCGACCGAAGCGGTCATGGTCGCCCGGCTGCGGGCCGGCCGGCTTGGCAGCGGCGCTGCTGCTGGCGGCGGCCGGCGCACTGGCGGCCTCGGCCGGCGCCTCTTCATCGCCAAGCTTGGGCGGCTGCGGCGCGGTCAGCTCCTGGCTCTGGCCGGCGACGGTCAGGCTGGTGGCATCGATCGGCAGCGCCACGTCGAACGTGTAGTTCTGGTCGCCGTAGTTGGTGGTGAAGATGATGCGCGGGCCGACCACGTTGACGCCCAGCTTCTTGGCGGCGTCCTGGATCTGCTTGACGGCGGTGGCGGTGGCATCGTCCAGGGCGGCCAGGCCGCCGCTGCGCGGGATCGAACTGGACACCAGCAGCACCGGGGTCGGCTGGGTCGGACGGATGTACGGGACCAGCTTGCCGTAGTCGATGTTCGGCACGGCCGCCAGGACGTTCTGCAGGTTGCCCAGGCTGCTCTGGATGAAGGAGTCCGGATCGCCGTGGATGTAGAGGTTGGAGTAGCGGTTGACGAGGTTGAACCCGTAGGCCACGTCATAGGCCCAGGTCACCTTGGTCAGCTGGTGACGGCTGCCCTGGCGCTCCAGGTCCAGCGTGAAGTGCTTGTCCTGGCCGCGCCAGTCGTTGTCCAGGTTCCAGACGATCTTGGCGTCGTTGACCGTGCTGTCGACCTTGTAGAAGTCCGGCTCGGCGCTGGCGATGGTCAGCTTGCCGGCGTTGATGCGGTCGTTGTCGCTGGTCCAGCTGATCTCCGCACCCGGCCCGTAGGACTTGCCGGAGAGCTTGAACTGGATCTTCGGGTCTTCCTGGCGCAGCGAGGAGTAGTCCTCGAACCGGCGGAAGTTGTCGAGGATGTCGTAGACCTGGCGCATGTCCTTGCCAACGACCAGCGACCGCTCCACGTGGCCGCTGCCGGGCATGATCACGCCTACCACGACACCGACCACGGCGACGATGATCAGGGCCACAATGAATTCAAGAACACGCATCATTACCTGGGTTCTCCGAGCGTTTTCCGCGCAGCGCTAAAGGTTCCCGTCGGGTTCCGCGCCACGGGGGTGGACCCCGGAGGAAGGCACGGCGAGGGTCGGTGAAATACCGAAGCTTGGGATGGTACTTGCTCGCGGGCTGGAACGCCATCGGGCGGACAAGGGCCTGTCTGGCCGCCGTGAAAGCGGGCGCCGGAGGCCGGCCCCGCGGCGATGCGGCCGATCCCGCCGCGACCGGGAGCCCCCTGCGGAACGGTGAGGATCCATGGAGGAGAGCGGCGCCCCGCTCGATGGGCCGCGACGGGCCGAACCCGGCTCTGGCGCCACGCCCTGCGGGCCGCGGGAGCGTCAGACGATGCCCAGTTCCAGCGCCTTGAGTACCGCGCGGGTCCGGTCGCGCACGCCCAGCTTCGAGAGGATGTTCGAGACGTGGTTCTTGACCGTCCCCTCGGCCACCTTCAGCGAGTTGGCGATCTCCTTGTTGGAGTAGCCGCCGGAGAGCAGGCGCAGGATCTCCGTCTCACGCTCGGTGAGCGGATCGGGCTGTTCCAGGCTGGTGAACTGGTTCTGCATACGCCCAACCCCGGCCAGCAGACGCTGGGTGACCATCGGGGCCACCAGCGAGCCGCCGGCGGCGACCGTGCGCACGGCCTCGACCAGCTGTTCCAGCGAGACGTCCTTGAGCAGATAGCCTCGCGCGCCGGCCTTCAGGCCCTGCAGCACCAACTGGTCGTCGTCGAAGGTGGTCAAAATGATGGTCGGCGGCAGCTCGCCACGCGCGGACAGCGCCTGCAGCACTTCCAGCCCGCTCATGTTGGGCATGCGCAGGTCCAGCAGCACCACGTCGGGCTTGATCCGCGGGATGTCGGCGACGGCCTGGGCACCGTCGGCGCACTCGGCGACGACGCGGATGTCTTCGGCCAGGTCCAGCAGCGAACGGACGCCCTGGCGCACCAGGTTCTGGTCATCGACGAGACAGACGGAAATCATCGCGGTTCCTCGATTGCGGTGATGGCTTGCGGCTTGCGCGGGCTATGGACACCGGGTGCTGCCCTCCATTCTGGCATGGGATGCGCCGGGCTGGCGTCACGGCATGCTCAACGCCGGCGGCTCCAGCCGGGAAGGCGAATGGGCGAGCTCCAGCGCCTCGCCCAGCGGCAGCCGTACGGTCAGTGCGAAGCCCTCGCTGACGGCGGTGTCCACCGCCACGCTGCCGCCGAACTCGGCCAGCCGTTCGCGCATGCCGGACAGCCCGTTGCCGGGCTTGAAGTGCGCCGCGCCGCGGCCGTCGTCGCGCGCGTGCAGGCCCAGCTGGTTGGCATCGGCATAGGCGAAGGTCAGCCACAGGTGACGCGCGCCGGCGTGCCTGGCGCAGTTGGTGATGATCTCCTGCGCACAGCGCAGCAGCACCTGCGCCCGGCGCGGGTCCTCCACGCTGAAGCGCGGCGGCATGTCCACATGCACGCTGAGTCCCGGCACGCCCTCGATCAGGCTGCGCAACGCCTGGGTCAGGTCGATGGCGTCGTCCTGGCGCAGTTCGCTGACCGCCTCGCGCACGTCCGACAACAGGTGCCGGGCGGTCGCCTGGGCCTTGCGCACGTGTTCGCCGGCGCTGTCGTTGGCCAGATGGCTGGCCACTTCCAGGTTGAGGCTGAGCGCGGTCAGGTGGTGGCCGATCAGGTCATGCAGCTCGCGCGCGATGCGCATGCTCTCGGCGATGCGGGTGGATTCGGCCAGCAGCGCTCGGGTGGCGCGCAATTCGGAGTTGAGCCGTCGCTGTGCCTCGCGCGCCTCGGTCTGCTGGCTGGCCACCATCGAGGTGAAGAACGCCAGCGCCGAGATGCCCAGGTACATGCATACCTGCAGGAAGGCGGTGACGATGGTCCAGCCCATGTAGCTGGCGATGATCGGGATCAGCATCAGGTTCTGCGCAAGCATCCAGACCAGCCCGGCCACCACCGGCAACTGCCACGGCAGGACCACCGCGATCACCAGCATCAGCATCGCCGACAGGCCGCTCTGGCTGAACCAGCCCATGGCCACCGCCGATCCGGTCAATACCACCAGGCCGAACAGCTTGAGCACCTGCGCGCGACCGCTCTGCCGGCTCATGCCCGAGCGCCCGGTCAACAGCAGATAGGTCAGCCCGAACACCAGGTAGGAAAGGATCCACCCGGAAATGTTGGGATTGCTCCACCAGGCGTTGACCTGGGCCAGGCTCCAGCTCCCCGGCAGCAGCGGCAGTGCCACGCAGAGGTAGGTGAACAGGCCGGTCAGGCGCAGCAGCCGGATGTGGTTGAAGTTGGTCCACGACATGACCGGCATCATAGGCCCACGGGAGCCGCGCGCAATGCGCGGGAAGTCACCCCGGCGCCGGGCACGCAGGCTCGCGTTTTACAAAGGTTTTACAGCCGCGAACGGGGTGTGCGTCCGGTCCCTGCATGTCATAATGCGCGCTTGCGGGACGCCTGCGGCGACCCACCGATCGACTGCCTTATCTGCGGAGCAACGAATGGCCTTAGCCATCCGCGACGTGCGCGAGCACGATCTGGATGCCGTGCTGGCGCTCAACAACGCCGCCGGCCGCTCCATCCTCGCCCTGGACGCCGCGCAGCTGCGCTACTTCTACGAGCGTGCCGAATACTTCCGCGTCGCCGAGATCGACGGCCAGCTGGCCGGGTTCCTGATGGCGCTGCGCGACGGGGGCAACTACGACAGCCCCAACTACCGCTGGTTTTCCGAACACTACGAATCGTTCGTCTACATCGACCGGATCGTGATCGGCAATGCGTTCCGCCGGCACGGGCTCGGCCGCATTCTCTATTGCGACGTGACCAGCTACGCCGAGGTGCGCGTGCCGCTGCTCACCTGCGAGGTGTTCCTGGAGCCACGCGACGACGTGGTGGTGCTGTTCCACGGCACCTACGGCTTTCAGGAAGTCGGTCAGCAACGCATGACCGAGTCCGGCCCGCAGGTCAGCCTGCTGGCCAGGGACCTGCCCAGCTACGCCTACGTGCGCGAGACCTGGCTCGAACACGGCGGCCTGCCGGACGAACCCTGGCTGGCCGAGCGCCAGCTGCCGGTGCCGGCCGCCACCCTTTCCTCCCCCTCCCAGCCGCGCCGCCTCGCCGGAGAGCGGCGTTCATGACGGTAAAAATGGAAACATCCGACGCTTGCGACCTGCGTTTCGGCCAGGTCGGCATCGCCTGCGTGCGCGTGCGCCGCGTGGACGCGGCCGCACTTTGCGAGGAGCTCGAGCGCCGCGTGCGCTCGGCGCCGCAGCTGTTCTCCCGCGCCGCCGTGGTGCTGGATCTTTCGCATCTGCTCGACCTGCCCGACGACGGTACGGTCGATGCCCTGCTCGAGGCCGTGCGCAGCGCCGGCATGCTGCCGGTGGGCCTGGCCTACGGCACCAGCGCCACCGAGGCGCTGGCCCAGCGCATGGGCCTGCCGCTGATCGCCAAGTTCCGCGCCGCCTACGAGCCGGCCGACGGCGGCAGCATCGCGGCGCCCGCCCCGGCGCCGGCCGCCGCGCCGGCGCCGCGCGCCGAACCGCTGCGCGAACCGATCCACGCCGCGCCGCCGGCCAACACCGGACTGGGCGCGCAGCATCACGACGGCACCGTGCGCTCGGGCCAGCAGGTCTACGCGCGCGAGCGCGACCTGGTCCTCACCGGCGCCATCGCCAACGGTGCCGAGGTGATCGCCGACGGCTCCATCCACGTCTACGGCAGCCTGCGTGGCCGCGCCATGGCCGGTGCGCAGGGCGACGAGAAGGCACGCATCTTCGTGTCCGACTTCCGCGCCGAACTGGTGGCCATTGCCGGCCACTACCGCGTGTTTGAACAGATCCCCAAGGACCTCGAAGGCCAGGCTGTGCAATGCTGGCTCGATGGTGAAAAATTGATGATCGCCCGCCTGTGACCGGCGATTCCCACCCAAGCATTCCGGAGAAGAGCCCTTGAGCGCTGAAATTATCGTCGTCACGTCCGGCAAGGGCGGCGTCGGCAAGACCACCACGAGCGCCTCGCTGGCCACCGGCCTGGCGATGGCTGGCAAGAAGGTCGCGGTGATCGACTTCGACGTCGGCCTGCGCAACCTCGACCTGATCATGGGCTGCGAGCGGCGCGTGGTGTACGACTTCGTCAACGTCGTGCACGGCGAGGCCACCATCAAGCAGGCGCTGATCAAGGAC
>NZ_DASSES010000213.1:0-17213 GCF_035695185.1 Frateuria sp. | reverse complement strand
TCGACCTGGATCTCGTTGTCGAAGTGGCCGATGTTGCAGACGATCGCCTGGTCCTTCATCGCCTGCATGTGCTCCAGGCGGATCACGTCCTTGTTGCCGGTGGTGGTGACGTAGATGTCGCCGCGGCCCAGCGTGCTCTCGACGGTGTTCACCTCGAAGCCTTCCATCGCCGCCTGCAGCGCGTTGATCGGGTCGATCTCGGTGACCACCACGCGCGCGCCGTAGGCACGCAGCGAATGCGCGCAACCCTTGCCGACGTCGCCGTAGCCGCACACCACCGCGACCTTGCCGGCGAGCATCACGTCCATCGCGCGCTTGAGGCCATCGGCCAGCGACTCGCGGCAGCCGTACAGGTTGTCGAACTTGCTCTTGGTGACCGAGTCGTTGACGTTGATCGCCGGGATCAGCAGCTTGCCTTCCTGCGCCAGCTGGTAGAGACGGTGCACGCCGGTGGTGGTCTCCTCCGAGACGCCCTTCCAGTCCTTGACCACGGTGTGCCAGTAGCCCGGGCGCTCGGTGTGCACGCGCTTGAGCAGGTTCTTGATGACCTGCTCCTCGTGGCTGCCCGACGGGGTGTTGACCCAGTCGCTGCCGTTCTCGAGCTCGTAGCCCTTGTGGATCAGCAGCGTGACGTCGCCGCCGTCGTCGACCACCAGCTGGGGCCCGAGGAAACCGCCCTTGCCGTCGGGGAAGCTCAATGCATCGAGCGTGCAGTCCCAGTACTCCTCCAGCGTCTCGCCCTTCCAGGCGAACACCGGCGTGCCGGTGGCGGCGATCGCCGCGGCGGCGTGGTCCTGCGTCGAGAAGATGTTGCACGAGGCCCAGCGCACGTCGGCGCCGATGTCCTTGAGCGTCTCGATCAGCACGGCGGTCTGGATCGTCATGTGCAAGGAGCCCGTCACGCGCACGCCCTTGAGCGGGGCCTGCGGGGCGTACTTGCGGCGGATCGACATCAGGCCGGGCATCTCGTGCTCGGCGATGTCCAGCTCCTTGCGACCGAAGTCGGCCAGGGCGATGTCGCGGATCTTGTAGTCTTGGTTCGAGTGGGCCTGGATGGCGGCGTTCATGCTTGTCTCCGGTTCTTTGGGGAACCTTGGCCTGTGCGGGCGAAGGTCCGCATGGGTGAGCGCCGTTGCTGCACATGCCGGCGCCGAGCCTGGCCGTCACGCGACGGTCGCAGCGCCCCTCGGCGGGCACGAAAGGCGTCCATTATACCGTCGCGGGAGGCTTCCTGTAGGAGCGCAACGTGGACCGACCGCAGGTCCCCATTGCACACAGGCGCGTGCTTACAAGGGGTTGGCGACCGATTCGCTAGTCTTGGGCGCAACCCTCGAGGAGCGCCCCATGGAAGCAAGCCGCCAAGACGATTTCCTGCCGCACGACGAACCGCTGCGCGAAGACGTTGGCCGGCTCGGCCAACTGGTCGGTCGCATGCTCGCCGAGCAGGGCGGGGAGGGCTTCTTCGAACGGGTCGAGGCCGTGCGCCAGGCGGCCATCCACCGCCGCCGCGAGGGTGACGCGGTCGCCTCCCTTGCGAATGCGCTCGCCGGGCTGGATACGGACCAGGCGGAGGCGCTGGCGCGCGCCTTCGCGACCTATTTCCAGGCCGTCAACACCGCCGAGCGGGTGCATCGCATCCGCCGGCGCCGTGACTACCAGCGCGCCGGCGGTCCGCCGCAGCCCGAATCGCTGCTGGACGTGCTCGGCCGCCTCAGGCGCGAGGGCGTGGCGGCCGAGGAGCTGCTCGGGTGGCTCGCGCGGCTGTGGATCGAGCCGGTGTTCACCGCCCACCCGACCGAGGCCATGCGTCGCTCGCTGCTGGAAAAGGAACAGGCGATCGTGCATGCGCTGGTCGACGGCTTCGACGCCAGCCGCACCCCGCAGGAGCGCAGCGAGGACGCCGACCGCATCTACATGGCGTTGTCCGCTGCGTGGCAGACCGCGGAGGCCTCGCCGGTGCGCCCCACGGTGCAGGACGAGCACGACCATGTCGGCTTCTACCTGGCCAACCCGATCTACCGGATCGTGCCGGCGCTGTACGAATCGCTCGCCGGCGCCCTGCAGGCGGTCTATGGAATCGAGTCGCCGATGCCGCGGCTGCTCGGGTTTGCCAGCTGGGTCGGCGGGGACATGGACGGCAACCCCAACGTCGGCGCGCAGACCATTGCCGCCGCGCTGGCGACCCAGCGCGCGCACGTGCTGGACCGCTACGCCGCCGACGTCGCAGCGCTCGCGCGCCTGCTCAGCCAGACCGCCGGCCGGGTGGCCGTCGATCCCGCCCTGACCGAGCGGCTCGAAGACTACCGCGCGCGCTTTCCACAGGCCGCCGCGCGCATCCGCCCGCGCCACGCGGACATGCCCTACCGCTGCCTGCTCACCCTGATCGGTGCCCGCCTGGAGGCGACCTGCGACAACGCCACGGAAGGGTATGCCTCGGCAGGCGAGCTGCTGGAGGACCTGCAGCGGATCGACGACAGCCTGGTCGGCCACCGCGGCCTGCACGCCGGCGCGTATGCCGTGCGCCGGCTGATCTGGCGGGTACGCACCTTCGGCTTCCACCTTGCACGGCTGGACGTGCGGCAGGACTCGCGCGTGCACGACGACGCGCTGGCCGACCTGCTCGGTGATGCGGACTGGGCCGACCGACCGGCCGCCGACCGCGCGGGGACGCTGCGCGCCTACGCCGCCGGGCAGGCGCGCTTCGCGATCGGCCATGCCGACGCCGTGACCGCGCTCTACGACGTGTTCGCCACCCTGGGTGACGCCCGTCGCCGCTACGGCAGCGAAGCGATCGGGCTGTACATCATCAGCATGGCGCACTCGGCCGCCGACGTGCTGGCGGTGCTGGCGCTGGCGCGCTACGGCGGCCTGGTCGAGCCGGCCGCGGCGCCGCCCGGCGCGGCCGAGCCGGCCGGCACGGCCGTGCCGCTGGACATCGCCCCGCTGTTCGAAACCGTCGACGACCTCCAGCGCGCGCCGGCGACCCTGCGGGCGCTGCTCGACGATCCGGTCTACCGCGCGCACCTGCGCAGCCGCGGCGACCGCCAGTGGGTCATGCTCGGCTATTCCGACAGTGGCAAGGACGGTGGCACGCTCGCCTCGCGCTGGGCCTTGCAACGGGCGCAGGTGGAACTGCTCGACGTGGCGAAAGCCGGCGGCATCCAGCTGGCCTTCTTCCACGGTCGCGGCGGCTCGGCCAGCCGCGGCGGCTCGCGGATCGCACCGGCGCTGATGGCCTCGCCGCGCGGCTCGGTCGCCGGCGTGCTGCGGGTGACCGAGCAGGGCGAGGTGATCCACCGCAAATACGGCATCCGCGCGCTGGCGCTGCGCAACCTGGAGCAGACCGTCGGCGCCGTGCTGCGTGCCTCGCTGCGCCCGCGCGGGCAGGAACCACGCGAGGCGCGCTGGCGCGAGCAGATGGACACCCTGGCCGCGCACAGCCGCCGGCACTATCGCGCGCTGGTCGAGCGCGAGGGCTTCGTCGACTACTTCCGTACCGCCACGCCGATCGACGTGGTCGAGCGCATGACCCTGGGTTCGCGCCCGGCCAGCCGTCGCAGCATGCGTGGCGTGCAGGACCTGCGCGCGATCCCCTGGGTGTTCGCCTGGACCCAGTGCCGCTCGATCATTACCGGCTGGTACGGCTTGGGGTCCGCGCTGGAGCAGGGCGCGGTCGCGTTCGGCGAAGCGGCGCTGGCCGAGATGGCGCGCGACTGGCCGTTCTTCGCCAATGCGCTGGACGACGTGGCGATGGTGCTGGCCAAGTGCGACCTGGACATCGCCGAGGCGTTCTCGCGCCTGGCTGGCGACCTGCACGCGCCGTTCTACGGGCTGATCCGCGAGGAATTCGAGCGCACCCGCCACTGGCTGCTCAAGCTCAAGGGCGGCGATACGCTGCTGGCCGACAACCCGCGGCTTGCGGTCTCGATCCGCCTGCGCAATCCCTACGTCGATCCCATGAGCCTGCTCACCGTCGACCTGCTCGCCCGCTGGCGCGCCGGCGGCTGCGAGGACGAGTCGCTGCTGCGCGCGCTGGTCGCCTGCGTCAACGGCGTTTCGCAGGGTCTGCAGAACACCGGCTGACGCGCGTTCAGTCCAGCCGCCGGCGAAAGCGCAGGATCGCCGCCGCCATCGCCAGCACCACGAACGCGACCAGCGCGGCGACGTCGGCCCACATCTCCCACAGCCCGGCGCCGCGCAGCATCACGCCGCGGATCAGGCGCAGGAAATGGGTCAGCGGCAGTACCTCGGCCAGCCACTGTGCGACCCGCGGCATGCCGGCGAACGGGAACATGAAGCCGGACAGCAGGATCGAAGGCAGGAACACGAAGAAGGTCATCTGCATCGCCTGGAACTGCGACTGCGCCCGCGTCGAGATCAACAGGCCCAGCGCGAGGTTGCCCAGGATCAGCAGGCCCGCGGCCAGATAGACATCCAGCAGGCTGCCATGGATCGGCACGCGGAACAGCCAGGTGCCCAGCGCCCGGATCACGCTGGTCTGCACCAGGCCGATGGCCACGTAGGGCAGCACCTTACCCACCATCAGCTCCGAGCGGGTCAGCGGCGTGGCCAGCAGCAGCTCCATGTTGCCGCGTTCGCGCTCGCGCACCACGGCGATGGCGGTGAACAGCACCATGGTCATGGTCAGGATCACGCCGATCAATCCCGGCACGATGTTGATCGCCGAGCGCCGTTGCGGGTTGTAGAAGCCGACCACGCCGATGCGCCCCTCCGGTGGCGTGCTGGCCAGCGGGGCGCGCGTGTCCGGCGCGGCGCTGTCGATCGGCACCTGGACAAGTTGGGCCGCGGCGCTCTGCACCGCGATGTCGCTGCCGTCGACCATCACCTGCGCAACCTGCCGGCCGTCGATTCGGCGCCGCTCGAAATCGGGCGGGATGACAATGCCGATGCTGATGCGCCCACGTCGGATCTGCGCCATCAGCTGTGCGGGCGTGTCGGTCACGACCGACGGCGCGATCACGCCGGTGGCCAGCATGTCCATCACCAGCGCGCGCGAGCCGGCGGTGCCGGCCTGGTCGGCGATCCCGGCGTCGAGGCCGCGCAGGTTGGTATTGATCGCGTAGCCGAACAGCACCAGCTGCGCCACCGGGATGCCCACCACCATGGCCAGCGTGATGCGGTCGCGCCGCAGCTGGCGCAGCTCCTTCAGCACGATCGCCCAGAGCCGTCGCCAGTTCATGCCGCGTGCGCCTGCCCACGACGATCGCCATCGCGCGTGGCGGCGACGAACACGTCTTCCAGGTTCGGCTCCGCTTCGGTGACCTCGCCGCGCTGGCCGGCGCGGGCGAGTGCGTCGCCCAGGCGCTGCCTGATGGCATCGCCATCGTCCGCCTCGGCTTGCGCGGCCAGCACGCGGAGCACGGTGCCGACCTGCGCCACGCCGAGCACGCCCGCGACCCCGGACAACGCGGCGTGCGCGCGGCGTGGATCGTCGGCGTCCACCAGGAAGGTACGGCCGCGCAGCCGCGCGGCGAGTTCGTGCGGCGTGCCGTCGGCCACCAGCGCGCCGCGGTCGAGGATCGCCAGCCGGTGGCAGCGCTCGGCCTCGTCCATCAGGTGGGTCGACACCAGCAGCGTGGTGCCGGCATCGGCCAGTTCGAACAGCTTCTCCCAGAAGTCGCGGCGCGACTCGGGGTCGACCGCGCTGGTCGGCTCGTCAAGGAACAGCAACTCCGGTTCGTGGATCACCGCGCAGGCCAGCGCGAGGCGCTGTTTCTGGCCGCCGCTCATGGTGCCGGCGAGCTGCCGCTGGCGGTCGGCGAAGTGGTACTGCTCGACCAGCTGGTCGACCCGCGCCTTGGTCCTGCGCCGCGGCACGCCCTGGATCGCGGCGAGGAACTCCAGGTTCTCGCGCACGGTGAGGTCTTCGAACAACGAGAAGCGCTGGGTCATGTAGCCGATCCGCGCGCGCAGCGCATCGGCCTGCTCGGGCATGCGCAGGCCGAGCACCTCGATCTCGCCGCCGCTGGGCGTGAGCAGGCCGCACAGCATGCGGATGGTGGTCGACTTGCCCGAGCCGTTGGGCCCGAGGAAGCCGTAGACGCGGCGGGCGGGGACGTCCAGGTCCACGTCGTCGACCGCGACCAGCTTGCCGAACCGCTTGGTCAGCCCGCGCGCGTGGATGGCCACGCCGGCATCGGCGGCCGCTGCGTTCACCGCGCGCGCCCGTGCAGTTCCACCCGCACCGGCAGCCCTGCCGGCAGGTCCGATGCCTCCTTGCCCAGCGCGACCTCGGCCAGGTAGCTCAGGCGCTCGGCGTCCTCGCCGGTGAGCGCGTAGTACGGGGTGAAGCCCGGCTCGCTGCGAACCATGCGCACACGGCCCCGGTAGGGCGTCTGGCGCTTGCCCACGTAGACGTCGACCGCATCGCCGACGTGCACCGACGCGCGCTGTGGTTCGGGCACGTAGATGCGCGCATAGGGCGCGTCGCCCGCCAGCAGGATCGCCACCGGCGCGCCGACCGGTGCCTGGTCGCCGAGCCGGTAGGGCAGGCTGTCCACGCGCGCCACGCGCGGGGCGACGATGGCCAGCTTGTCCAGCAGCACCCGCTCGGCCGCCACCTGCGCCCGCGTGGCGGCGAGCGCGGCGCGGGCCTGCGCGAGCTGCTCCGGCCGGGTGCCGTGCAGCAACTCGTCGAGCGCGGCCCGCGCGGCGCGGACCTGGCCGGCGGCGCCGTCGGCCGCGGCGCGCGCCCGGTCGAGCTCGGCGGCGGCGATGTAGTGATTCCCCTGCAGCGGCTGCAGCCGCCGGTAGTAGGCCTGCGCCTCGCGCGCCTGCGCCTGGGTCGCGGCCAGGTTCGCACGCGCCCGGGCGATGTCCTCGCGGCGCGGCCCGGCCTCCAGTTCGGCCAGCCGGTCGCGTTGCTGCTGCGCCTGCGCGATGGCAGCGTCGAGCTCGGCGCGCGTGCGGGTGGGATCGAGCGTCACCAGCGGCTGGCCCGCGGCGACCGCCTGGCCCTCGTGCACGTCGATGGCGACGATGCGCTCGGCGGCCGGCGCGGGCAGGGTGATGCGGTCGTACTCCAGCGTGCCCAACGCCTGCGGCGCCTCGTTGGTGCAGGCCTGCACGCCGAGGGCCAGGGCGGCGGCCAGGGACAGGCGGGCGAGCGGGCGTAGCGCGTTCATGACGGTTGTCCTGGTGGCGTGGCTGCCAGGCCACCTTCGAGCAGGGCGAGCGTGTGCCCGAGCAGGGTGCCGGTGTCGATGTCGGACGCCTCGAAGACGGTGCGCCAGATCGGTGCTCCCGCCGCGGGAAACAGCGTCAGGCCCACCAGCGAGACCACCAGCAGCCGCGGGTCCAGCGTGGGGTTCAGCCGGCCGGCCGCCTTTGCCTCGGCAAAGCGCTGTGCGAGCAGGCGCGGAAGGCTCGGCAATGCCTTGTGGAACAGCACCTCGCGTAGCGCGCCGCCCTCGCACAGCACCTCGCGGACCCACAGCGCCGGCAGCCAGGGGTGCTGGGTCACCAGGGCGCCGATGCCGCGAACGAAGGCCTCCGCCAGCGCCTTCGGATCGTCGCCGGCCTGTTCCAGTCGCGCGCGCACCGGGGCCAGCGCGGGCAGCAGCCGCTCATCGACCAACGCCTGCGTGACGCGATCCTTGTCGCCAAAGTAGTAGTGCAGCATCGCCGGGGTCACGCCCGCTTCGGCGGCGATCGCGCGCAGCGACGTGCCGCCGATGCCCTCGCGTGCGTAGAGCGCGGTCGCGGCATCGAGCAGGCGCGCGCGCAGGTCGCCGTCGTCGCCGCGCGGGCGGCCGGCGCCGCGTTTTCCGGATGTGGGAGGCTGGGCCATGCGCAAAAATTAATTCCATGATTAATTAACTGCAAGTGGCGTGCTCGTCCGTGCAGGCATGGCGACAGGCGCGTGGGCGTGGCGACATCGCGAACAGGGGTGGTCTAGCCAGCCACCCTCAGGGGAGAGGGGCCGGGACTCGCGGGAAACTGACCCGGTGCCTCGACAGGGCGAGGAAAGGCCTGGCCATGCCGCAAGCGTTCCCCCTCACCTCTGCCCTCTATCCGGAGCGGAGAAGGCGCTGAGAGCTCAGCCCTCCAGCTCGCTCCAGCGGGCGTAGGCGGCGTCGAGCTCCGTCTGCAGCTTCGCGAGCGCCTCGTTGGCCCTCACGATGGTGGCGCTGTCCTGCTGGAAGAACGCCGGCTCGTTCATCGCGGCGGAGCGCTGCGCGACTTCGTTTTCGAGTTGTTCGATGCGCGAGGGCAGCTGCTCCAGCTCACGCTGGTCCTTGAAGCCGAGTTTGCGCCGGGCCGGAGCGGGCGCGGGCGCCGGCGCCGGACTGGCCGCTGGCGCCGGGGCGCTCTTTGCCGTCGCCGGTGCCGTTGCCGGCACCGCAGGCCGCTGGCGCAGCCAGTCGCTGTAGCCGCCTACGTACTCCCCCACCTTGCCGTCGCCCTCGAGCACCAGCGTGCTCGACACGACGTTGTCCAGGAACGCGCGGTCGTGCGAGACCAGCAGCAGCGTGCCCCTGTAGTCGGTCAGCAGCTCTTCGAGCAGCTCGAGCGTCTCCACGTCCAGGTCGTTGGTCGGCTCGTCCATCACCAGCAGGTTTGACGGCTGGGCGAACAGCTTGGCGAGCAGCAGGCGGTTGCGTTCGCCGCCGGACAGCCGGGTGATCGGCGCGCGCGCGCGCTCGGGCGAGAACAGGAAGTCCTGCAGGTAGCCGATCACGTGCTTGCGCTGCCCGCCGAGCTCGATGTATTCGCGGCCCTGCGCCACGTTGTCCAGGGCGTTGAGCCGCTCGTCCAATTGCACCCGGTGCTGATCGAAATACGCGACCTCGATGCCGGTGCCGAGCTCCACCGTGCCGCGCTCGGGGGTGAGCTCGCCGAGCATGATCTTCAGCAGCGTGCTCTTGCCGGCGCCGTTGGGACCGATGATGCCGATGCGGTCGCCACGCATGACGGTGGTGGAAAAGTCCTCGATCAGCACGCGTCCGCCGAAGCCTTGGTGCACGTGGTCGAGTTCGATCACCTTCTTGCCCGAGGCCTGCGCATTGGCCAGCGTCATCTTCGCGTTGCCGGCCAGCTCGCGGCGCTCGGCGCGCTCGCGGCGCAGTGCCTTGAGTGCGCGCACGCGGCCTTCGTTGCGGGTGCGCCGGGCCTTGATGCCCTGGCGGATCCACACTTCCTCCTGCGCCAGCTTGCGGTCGAACTGCGCGTTGGCCTGCGCCTCGGCGTGCAGGCGTTCCTCGCGCCGGCGCAGGTAGTTGTCGTAGTCGCCGGGCCAGTCGGTGAGTGCGCCGCGGTCGATCTCGACGATGCGTGTGGCCAGCGCGCGCAGGAAGCTGCGGTCGTGGGTGACGAACACGATCGAGCCATCGAAGGACTTGAGGAAGCCCTCGAGCCAGTCGATCGCCTCGATGTCCAGGTGGTTGGTCGGCTCGTCGAGCAACAGCACGTCGGGCTTCTTCACCAGCGCCTGCGCCAGCAGCACGCGGCGCTTCATGCCGCCGGAGAGCGCCGCGAAGTCGGTCTCGCCCGGCAGTGCCAGCCGCGCGAGCACCTCGTTCACCCGGCGGTCAAGATCCCAGCCCTGGCGCGATTCGATCTGCTGCTGCACCTCGCCCAGCGCCGCGAGGTCGCCGACGCCCAGCAAATGGTGGTAGCGCGCCAGCAGGCGGCCGAGATCGCCCAGGCCCTCGGCCACCACGTCGAATACGCAACCGGCCGTGGACTGCGGGACCTCCTGCGCCATTCGCGCGACGGTAACGCCATTCTGCACCCTCACTTCACCGTCGTCGGGGTGCAATTCGCCGGCGATCAACTTCATCAGCGTGGATTTCCCCTCGCCATTGCGGCCTACGACGCAGACGCGTTCGCCGCGCTCGATCGACAGGTCGACATCGGCAAGCAGGAGGGGACCGCCGATGCTGAAATCGACGCGCTGCAACTGGATCAGGGACATTCGCCGATTGTAATGGATGCATTGGCGGATGCGGCGTGCACCAAGGCCTTCAACGTGCCCCGCGGCCAGGATGGCGAGGGCGTCGAGGATCCCATGCGCATAGCCCAGATCGCCCCCCTGTGCGAATCCGTTCCGCCCCGTCTCTACGGCGGCACCGAGCGCATCGTCGCCTGGCTCACCGACACGCTGGTGGACCTCGGCCACGAGGTCACCCTGTTCGCCAGTGCCGATGCGTGCACCCGTGCGGAGCTGGTGGCGGTGCGCGACCAGGCGATCCGGCTCGACCCCACGCCGCAGAAGTCCGAGCTGGCGGTGCATCTGTCGATGCTGCAGGAGGTGCGCCGTCGGGCGGATGAATTCGACGTGCTGCACTTCCACGTCGACATGCTGCATTTCCCGATGTTCGAGGACTGCGCCGGCCGCACGCTCACCACCCTGCACGGCCGGCTGGACCTGAAGGACCTGGCCGAGGTGTACCGGCGCTGGCCACGCTACCCGCTGGTATCGATTTCGCACCACCAGCGCCGGCCGCTGCACTTCGCGAACTGGGCCGGCACCGTCCACCACGGCCTGCCGGAAGACCTGCACCGGCCGCACCCGCGGCCGCGCGGTGGCTATCTCGCCTTCCTCGGACGCATCTCGCCGGAAAAGCGGCCCGACCGGGCGATCGCCATCGCACGGGCGAGCGGGATGCCGCTGAAGATCGCCGCCAAGGTCGACCTCGCCGACCGCGCGTACTTTCACGCCGAGATCGAGCCGCTGCTGGCCGATCCGCTGGTGGAGTTCGTCGGCGAGATCGACGAAGCGGCCAAGGAGGGGTTCCTCGGCAACGCGGCCGCGCTGCTGTTTCCGATCGACTGGCCCGAGCCGTTCGGCCTGGTGATGATCGAGGCGATGGCCTGCAGCACACCGGTGATCGCCTGGAACTGCGGCTCGGTACCCGAGGTGGTCGAGGAGGGCGTCAACGGCTTCATCGTGGAAAGCGAGGCCGAGGCGCTGGACGCGGTGCGACGGCTGGCGCAGATCGATCGACGGCAGGTGCGCGCCTCGTTCGAGCGGCGCTTCTCCGCCGAGATCATGGCGAGCAACTACGTAGACCTTTACGAACGACGCTGCCGTGTCGCGCCGGCGCTGCCGGCCTGGCCGGTGGCCTGGGAGGCGGCACGATGAGCGAAGCGACGCACGACGACGAAACCCCTTCGGCCGGCACGTCGCGCGGGCAATACTCGCTCAAGTCCGGCGACACCTTCGTCGTGTGCGATGCCTATGGCGATATCCGCGGCGACGCCAGCGGCCTGTTCCACAACGACACGCGCCTGCTGTCCGCCTTCACCCTGGACCTGGGCGGCAAGCCGCCCTCGCTGCTCAGCGCAGCGATCGCCCACGACAACGTGCTGTTCACCGCCAACCTCTCCAACAAGCCGCTGCCGCCGATGGGCGAGCGCGCCACGCCGCAGGGGGTGATCCACCTGCAGCGCACGCGCTTCCTGTGGGACGCACGGATGTACGAGCGCATCTCCTGCGTCAACTACGGCGACAGCGAGGTGCAGGTCACGCTTACCCTGCACTTCGCCGCGGATTTCAGGGACATCTTCGAAGTGCGCGGCACGCCGCGGAAGAAACGCGGCACCCTGCACCCGCCCGAGGTGGGCGAGACCTCCGTGGCCCTGCGCTACGACGGCCTGGACGGGGTCGAGCGCTGCTCGGTGATCTGCCTCTCCACCCGGCCGGACCGGCTGGACGGCCGGTCGGCCGAACTTGCGCTGACCCTGCCCAGGCTCAGCAACACCGAGCTCTACGTGGAAATCGGCCCCACGCACGCCGAACCCAGTCGCCAGCGTTTCCGGGCCGCCGCCGCCAAGGCGCGCCGCGCGATGCGCCGGCGCCGTGGCCATGGCGCGCGCCCGCGCAGCAACGCGCGGCTGTTCAACGCCTGGCTGGAGCGCTCGCGTGCGGACATCGCGCTGCTGGTGAGCGAGTTCTCGACCGGTCCGTATCCCTGCGCAGGCATTCCCTGGTTTGCCACGCCGTTCGGTCGCGACGGCATCATCACCGCGCTGCAGCTGTTGTGGCTGGATGCGGGCCTGGCCCGCGGCGTGCTCGGCTACCTCGCCGAGCACCAGGCGCACGAGACCTCGGCCTTCCGGGACTCGGCCCCCGGCAAGATCATGCACGAGACGCGCAAGAGCGAGATGGCCGAGCTGGGCGAGGTGCCGTTCGGGCGCTACTACGGTGGCGTGGACACCACGCCCCTGTACGTGATGCTCGCCGGCGCGTACGCCGAGCGCACCGGTGACGACGTCTTCATCGACCGGTTGTGGCCCGCACTCACCGCGGCGATGGGCTGGATCGAGCGCACCTGCGACCGCGACCCGCACGGCTTCCTGACCTACGCCCAGGGCGAGGTGGGCGGCCTGCTCAACCAGGGCTGGAAGGACAGCGAGGACTCGGTGTTCCACGCCGATGGCGACATCCCGCCCGCGCCGATCGCGCTGGTGGAGGTTCAGGGCTACGTGTATGCCGCTTTGATCGCCATGGCCCGGCTGGCGGAGCGGCGCGGGGACGACGATTCGGCGGCCGGCTGGCGCCATCGCGCGCTGGCCATGCGCAAGGCGGTCGAGGCGCTGTTCTGGGACGAGGAGATGTGCAACTACGGCATCGCCCGCGACGGCAACGGCCGGCTGTGCTGCGTGCGCGCGTCCAACGCCGGCCACCTGCTCTACGTGGGACTGCCCAAGCTGTGGCGGGCGAGGAAGGTGATCCGCCAATTCCGCTCGGCGCCGTTCGACAGCGGCTGGGGTGCGCGCACGCTGGCCATGCACCAGGCGCGCTACAACCCGATGTCCTACCACGACGGCTCGGTGTGGCCGCACGACGTGGCGATCTGCGCGGCGGGCATGGCGCACTACGGCGAGCGCGAGGACGCCGTGCGCCTGCTCGGCGAGACCTTCGAGGCGGCCGTGCACTTCGGGATGCGGCTGCCGGAGCTCTTCTGCGGCTTTCCCCGCGCCACCGGCGAGCCGCCGATCGCCTACCCGGTCGCCTGCCTGCCCCAGGCCTGGGCCGCCGGCTCGGTGTTCATGATGCTGCAGGCCTGCCTGGGCGTGACCATCGATGGCCGCCGCGGCGAGGTGCGCATCGACCGCCCGCAGCTGCCCGAAGGTGTCGACCGGCTGACCCTGCACCGGCTCGACGTGGGTGGAGATGTCCTCGACCTGGGCTTCGAGCGGATCGGTTCGCGCACCGTGGCCTTCCGTGCCGGCGGCTCGGCGGACGTGCGCATCCTCGCCAAGGTCTAGTCAACGCCGAGGGCGAGCACGGGCCGGCTCCCCCACCCGCAGCGCAGCGGGAGGGCGCCACCGGGCCGGGACGGCACGTGATTCCCGCGTGAAAACAAGGCCATAATCCCGCCCGGGAATCCGGGGGGATCGCATGGCAGGGCAGCTGACCGATCGCTACGTCGAGGCCAAGCGCATCGCCATGGCGGCGATGGACGTGGACGCGTCCGCGCGCGATGCCTTGATCGACGGGCACGTGGGGGAGGACGCCGAGCTCGAGCGCGAGGTGCGCTGGATGCTGGAGGCGATCGAGCGCACCCACACCGCCACCTTGCCGTTCTCCGCGGCCGCGGGGCCGCCCGACCTCAGCGGTCACCAGGCGCAGGCCACCGCACCGCGCAACTACCGCATCCTGCGCCTGCTCGGCGAGGGCGGCATGGGCATGGTGTACCTGGCCGAGCGCTGCGACGAAGGGTTCACCCAGCAGGTCGCGCTCAAGTTCCTGCACGCCGCCGCCCAGGGTTCGCCGATCCTGCACGAGCGCTTCAGCCAGGAGCGCCGTCTGCTGGCACGGCTGGAGCACCCCGGCATCGCCCGCCTGCTCGACGGCGGCGTGATGGACGGCGGCCAGCCGTTCCTGGCCATGGAGTACGTCGAGGGACAGCGCATCGACGAGTGGTGCGATGCGCACGCGCTTTCGCTCAACGAGCGCCTCGTGCTGTTCCTGAAGGTCTGCGACGCGGTCGAGTTCGCGCACCGCAACCTGGTGATCCACCGCGACATCAAGCCGGCCAACATCCTGGTCACCGCCGACGGCGCGCCGAAGCTGCTGGATTTCGGCATCGCCCGCATCATCGAGGAAGGGGGGCAGGTGCTGGCCACGGCCACCGCCGCGCATGCGCTGACCCTGGCCTACGCCAGTCCCGAGCAGATCCAGCAGCAGCCGCTGACCACCGGGGCAGACGTCTACTCGCTGGGCGTGGTGCTGTACCAGCTGATCGCCGGTCGCCGGCCCTACCAGCACCTGGTGACGCCGCACCTGCTGTCCAATGCGATCATCGGCGGCCAGGTGCAGGCACCCAGCCGCAGCCTGCGCGAGGCGCCGCCGGGGCAGCCACGGCCCAGGCGCTCGATCCCCGCCGACGTCGATGCCATCGTGCTCAAGGCGTTGCGCCGGCAGGTCAGCCAGCGCTACGCCAGCGTGGCCGAGTTCGCGCAGGACCTGCGCGATTACCTGGCACAACGCCCGGTCAAGGCGCGCCGCGGCCGGCAGTGGTACCGGGTGCGCCGCTTCGTCCAGCGCAACCGCTGGCCGCTGGCCGCCGGCGGCATGGTGCTGGCGGCCGTGCTGGCCGGCCTGACCGCCTCACTGCTGGCCCTGGCCCAGACCCGCGCCGCGCAGCGGCTGGCCGAGCAGCGCCAGCACGACCTGGAGCGCATGGTCGCCTTCCAGCGGTCGATGCTGCAGAGCGTGGACATCGACGCGATGGGCCATGCGCTGACCGGCGACGAGCGCCGGCTGGTGCTGGCGCGGCTGGACGGCCTGGGTGGGTCGGGGATCGACCGCGGGCAGCTGGAGCAGGCGTTCGCGGGCATCGCCGCGTCCGGCCCGGCGCGTGATGCGCTGGACACCTACGTCGTCAGCCACGCGCTGGCGCGGCTGGACAGGGACTTCGCCGACGCGCCGCTGCTTGCGGCCGACCTGCGCCAATCGCTGGCGCGCGTGCTGCTGACCATCGGCAGCTATGCGCACGCGGCGACGGAGCTGCGCAACGTGGTGGAGGCGCGCCGGAAACGCCTGCCGGCCGGCGACGCCGCGCTGCTTTCGGCGCGGGTCGACCTGGGCGAGGCGCTGTACCGCAGCGGCGAGCTGGAGCAGGCGGCGCAGGCCTACGACAGGGCGTTGCCGGCCGCCGCGGCTCTGCCGCTAGCCGATCCGCTGCAGGTCGCCGTGCTCTCGGGACAGGCCCGCGTGCTGGCCGCGCAGGGGCATCTGAAGAAGGCACTGGATCGGCAGGAGGCGCTCTACAGCGGGCTGGCGCCGCGCCTGCCCGCGACCGACGAGGGCCTGTTGCGGCTGCGGCGCGACCGCGTTGAAACCCTGATCCAGCTGGGCCGGCGAGATCGTGCGCGGGTCGAGCTGGAACACCTGGTGCCGCTGTACCGGCAGGCCTTCGGTGCCGAGCATCCGGAAACCCTGGCGACCACCCTTACCCTGGCCACGCTGCTCTACTCCCAGGACAACGAGTACGAGCGCGCGCTCGCGCTGGCGCAGGACGTGGCGGCGACCCGCGAGCGCCGCCTGGGCGCCGATCATCCGCTGACCCTGCAGGCGCGCGCACTGGCGGCGTCGAACGAGGTGCGGCTGGCGCTCGACCCGGCGACCATGGCGCAGGTCCACGCGCGGCTGGACGCCATCATCCAGGGGTACCGGCGCGTGCTCGGTCCGGACAACCCCGGCACGCTGGAGGCGATGACCGACATGGTGCGGTTGCTCTCCAAGCAGGACCGTGGCGCGGACGCCATCGCGCTGGAACGCCAGATCGTGGCCGCACGCAGCCGCACCCTGGGTCCGGGCCACTTCAGCACCCTGTATGCGCGCGGCAGCCTGGCCAGCCTGCTGTGCGAAAACGGCCAGTACGCCGAAGCCAGCCAGCAGGGCGAACAGGTGCTCGACGCGCTGCGGCGCCAACTGGGCGAGGATCACCCGATGACCCTGGCGACCTACGACCTGGTCGGCCGCATCGAGGCCGGCGCCGGGCGC
The DNA here is from genome assembly GCF_035695185.1 of Frateuria sp. Taxonomy (GTDB): domain Bacteria; phylum Pseudomonadota; class Gammaproteobacteria; order Xanthomonadales; family Rhodanobacteraceae; genus Frateuria_A. The sequence continues at coordinate 1,234 of NZ_DASSES010000213.1, read as the reverse complement.
TGGGCGCTGGCGCGCAATGCCCACGCCCGGGCGCTGGAAGGCCGTGCCCGCACACTGGGCGATACCGACGCCCACACCATCGAGAGTGCTTCCCGGCTGTACGTGGTCCTACGCAAGCTGCATGACACCAAAGCCGCGAACCATGTCCTCGCCACGTACCTGCAGCCGGTGATCGCAATGCAGCCGGACACGCTCAACGCCGGCATGCGCAGCGTGCGCGAGGAGGCGCTCGCCGCAGTCGGCAGCGCGGCGGCCACGGAGCCGTAGGGCGCTTTCGGGGCAGCCGGCGACTTGGGCCACGCCAAAAAAAAACGGGCCGCGCGAGGCGGCCCGTCGGTATTGCCCTGGCGCGGCGGCTTACTTGCGCTTGCCGCCCAGCCCGGCGTCGGCGCGCAGCGCCTCGGCCTTGTCGGTCTTTTCCCACGAGAACGCGGTGAAGGTGGAGCCGTCGGCGGCCTTCATCTCGTAGGGCTGGCGGCCGAAGTGGCCGTAGCTGGCGGTCTGCTGGTACATCGGGTGGATGAGATCCAGCATCTTGATGATGCCGTACGGGCGCAGATCGAAGTGCTTGCGGATCAGCTTCTCGATCTTCTCGTCCGGGATCTTGCCGGTGCCGAAGGTGGTGACCGAGATGGAGGTCGGCTCGGCCACGCCGATCGCGTAGGACACCTGCACCTCGCAACGGTCGGCCAGGCCCGCGGCCACGACGTTCTTGGCCACGTAGCGCGCCGCATAGGCGGCCGAACGGTCGACCTTGGACGGATCCTTGCCGGAGAACGCGCCGCCGCCGTGGCGGGCCCAGCCGCCGTAGGTGTCGACGATGATCTTGCGGCCGGTCAGGCCGCAGTCGCCCACCGGGCCGCCGATCACGAACTTGCCGGTCGGGTTGATGTGGAACTTGGTGCCCTTGTGCAGCAGCTTGGCCGGCAGCACGGGCTTGAGGATCTCCTCGCGCACCGCCTCGATCAGGTCCTTCTGCTTGATGCCCGGGTCGTGCTGGGTCGAGAGCACGACCGCGTCGATCGCGACCGCCACGTCGTTCTCGTAGCGCAGCGTCACCTGGCTCTTGGCGTCCGGGCGCAGCCACGGCAGCGGCGAGTTCTTCTTCTTGCGGACCTTGGCCTGCTGCTCGACCAGGCGGTGCGAGTAGTAGATCGCCGCCGGCATGTAGTCGCGCGTTTCATTGGTGGCATAGCCGAACATCAGGCCCTGGTCGCCCGCGCCCTGTTCCTCC
>NZ_DASSES010000212.1:0-6735 GCF_035695185.1 Frateuria sp. | reverse complement strand
CCGTGGAACCAGGTTTCCCCCTATGTTTCGCTCGCGATGGTCGCCGGCGAGGACCAGAAATTCCCGTTCCACCACGGGTTCGACCTGGAATCGATCCATGACGCGCTGGACGACGCCGACGACGGCAAGCGCCTGCGCGGCGCCAGCACGATCAGCCAGCAGGTGGCCAAGAACCTGTTCCTGTGGAACGGCCGCAGTTTCGTGCGCAAGGGACTGGAGGCCTACTACACCGTGCTGATCGAGCTGACCTGGCCCAAGCGGCGGATCCTCGAGGTCTACATGAACATCGCCGAGCTGGGCGACGGCATCTACGGCGTCGGCGCGGCAAGCGAGGCGTACTTCCACGTGCCGCCGGCACGACTCGGCCCCACGCAGGCCGCGCGCCTGGCCTCGGTGCTCCCCAGCCCGCGCCGCCTGCACGCCGACCGCCCAAGCGCCTACGTCCAGCGCCGCACGCAATGGATCGAGCGGCAGATGCAGCACCTGGGCGGCCCCGGCTACCTGGACAGCAACCAACCCCCGCGCGTGCGGCAAGGACACTGACCCATGCCCGAACTCACCGTCGTCGTCCCCGCCTACAACGAGGCGGCCGTACTCGATGCCTTCCACCGGCGCCTGGCCGGCGTACTCGACACGCTGGCGCTCGATTGCGCCGTACTCTACGTGGACGACGGCAGCACCGACGGTACCTGGTCGGCGATCGAGGCATTGCTGGCGGGCGATGCCCGCGTGCGCGGCCTCAAGCTCTCGCGCAACTTCGGCAAGGAGGCAGCACTGACCGCGGGACTGGACCACGTCACCGAGGGCGCGGCAGTGGTGATCGACGCCGACCTGCAGGACCCGCCCGAACTCATCCCCAAGCTGGTCGCGCAGTGGCAGGCCGGCCACGACGTGATCTACGCCACGCGCAGCGCCCGCGCTGGCGAGACGCGGCTCAAGCGCCTCACCGCCGCCGGCTTCTACCGTACGATGGAGCGGCTCTCGGACACCCCGCTGCCGCGCGACACCGGCGACTTCCGCCTGCTCTCGCGCCGCGCCCTGGATGCGCTGGCGAAGCTGCGCGAGCGACAGCGCTTCATGAAGGGCCTGTTCGCCTGGATCGGCTACCGCCAGACCGCCGTGCACTACCAGCGCGAGCCGCGTCACGGCGGCCACACCAAGTGGAACTACTGGCGCCTGACCCAGCTGGCCATCGAAGGCATCACCTCCTTCTCCAACGCGCCGCTGCGGCTGGCCACGTGGGTCGGGATGGGTTCGTCCATGCTGGCCTTCGTCTACGGGCTGTGGGTGCTGACCAAGGCACTGATCTGGGGCGACCCGGTGCGCGGCTACCCGACGTTGATGCTGGTGATCCTCTTTCTCGGCGGCGTGCAATTGCTGGCGCTCGGCGTCATCGGCGAATACCTGGGCCGCAGCTACGCCGAGAGCAAGCAGCGCCCGTTGTACTTCGTCGAGGAAGCGCACCTGCGCGACCGGCGCCCATAGGAGGTCCCACCTCCCTGCGGTCGGCGTGCTCCGGGACTCGGCCGGCGGGCGTGGCTTCAAGCGGACTCCTACACGCCCTGCCGACGCGGCAGCGCTAGACTCCGCCGCAGGCCGAAGAGGAGCACCGGGCATGCGTCAGGTAAGGCATCTTCTGCAAAGCAAGGGCAGTGACGTCTATGCGATCGCGCCCGAGGCGCCCGTCCTGGATGCGATCCGGCAGATGGCCGAGCGCCGCGTCGGCGCGCTGGTGGTGATGAAGGGCGAGACGCTGGCCGGCATCGTCTCCGAGCGCGACTACGCCCGCAAGGTGATCCTGCAGGGCCGTTCCTCCGCACAGACGGCGGTGGCGGACATCATGAGCGGCGAGCCGCTGACCATCTCGCCGGAAACCGATGTGTTCGACTGCATGCGCCTGTGCACCGAGCGCCGCGTGCGCCACCTGCCGGTGGTCGAGGACGGACGGGTGGTGGGGGTGATCTCGATCGGCGACCTGGTCAAGGCGGTGATCGACGCACAGGCCGAGCAGATCGAACAGTTGCAGCGCTACATCACCAGCTGACCGGGGCTCGCTCCTTCCCGCCGGAAAGTGAAGCGCTCAGTCCTTCGCCAGATCCGGTGCCCGCCCCGCGCGTCGCGCGACCCAGGCCGATGCCGTGGCAACGCCCGCGCCGATCAGTCCCATCCCGCCGACGCCCACGCCGAGCCAGGCCAGCAGGGTGACGCCGCTGGTCACCAGCAGATCGCCAAAGCGCCACACCGCAGTCTCGACGAAGTTCTTGCCCTTGTAGCGCGTCTCGCGCGGCACCCGCGTGTACAGTGCGTCCACTGCCGGCTTGGTCATGCCATAGGCGAACCCGCGCGTGGTCACCAGCATCACCGCAAGCAGCGGCACCGCCATGCCGAGCAGCTGCACGTCGCCGGTGCCGAACAGCGCCACCATCAGCAGCAGGCCGACGTTGACCAGCGCCGGCAGCACCAGGCCCCAGCCCGCGCCGAAGCGCACCAGCAGCCAGCGCGTCAGCGTCAGCTGCAGCAGCGCACCGAGCGCGTTGGTCGCCAGGTCCAGGTCGTTGTAGAACGACGTGCGCGCGACCCGGTCGGCGAAATGCGCCTTGGCGTAGTCGGCCATCAGCGCGTAGGCAAGCGTGCCGATGCCGTCGCCGAGCAGCATCAGTACCGCCATGTAACGCAGGAAGGGCCGCGACCACAGCTCGCGGATGCCGGCCCACAGCGAGCCGCCGGTGCCCTGCGCAGCGCGACCGTCGCCGGCCTGCTCGTCGCGCGCGGACAGCTGCAACAGCAGCACCAGCGCCAGCCCCAGGGTCGCGGCCGACACGGCCAGCAGCGGCGCCACGCCGAGCACGTGCACCAGCAAGCGGGTCAGCAGCGGACCGAAGATCGCCCCACCCATGCCGCCCAGCGCGATCAGCGGGAACACCCGCCGCGCCTGGTGGCTGACGAAGATGTCCGCCATGAAGCTCCAGAACAGCGACACCACGAACAGGTTGAACACGCTGACCCAGACGTAGAACACCACGCCCAGCAGGCGCGCGCCGATGCGCTCCTGGGCCAGGAAGGCCGGCACGAAGGCGAGCAGGCAGACGATGAAGAAGCTGTAGCTCCACCCCAGCAGCCGCCGGCGCGAGACGTGCGCCACCAGCCAGCCGAACACCGGCGTCAGCAGCAGCATCACGGCGAAGGTCACGCCATAGAACAGCGGCAGCGACTGCGATCCAAGCGCGCCACCCAACTGGTCGCGCACGGGCCGGATCATGTAATAGCCGGCCATCACGAAGAAGAAGGCCAGCGTGGAGAGGATCAGGCCGGTGCCTTCGTCGGCACGGGCGTTGTGGCGCAGGCTCACTCAGAGTCCAGCCTCGGGTGGGGCGCAAAGCCTAGCATGGGCGGTCGAGCCCGGCGGCCGCATGCCCGCCGCCGGCGCCTCCGATCCGCTGAACACAAGCAGCCTGGCGCCTGCCTGCTCACGTTGTAGAGCTGGCCGAAGTGGCCCACAATCGGGGAATCGTGCCTGCCCCAAGGCCGTTTCGTCTTCCACCTTGCACGGCTTTTGCGCCGGATTCCTCCAGGCATGCAGCTTCGTACGTTTCCCCTGCTGATCGCCGCCCTTCTCGGCGCAGCGACCGCCCCCGCGCTGGCCCGGGCCTCCACGCCAGCTTCACCACCACCCAACGCCATCCCAGCCACCACGCAGACGCTTCCGGCCGACCGGGTGAAGGCGACGCTGGAGGCCTACAAGCAGTGGCTCACCAAGCTGGACCGGCGCAATTCGGTGGCCGGGCTGGCCACGGCGGTGGTGGTCAACGACAAGGTGGTGTTCGAAGGCACCATCGGCTACGCCGACGCGGCCGACAAGCAGCCGGTCGAGCCGGACACGGTATTCCGCCTGGCCTCGCTGTCCAAGGCCTTCGCCACCGGCCTCACCGCGATCCTGGTGCAGGACGGCAAGCTGGCCTGGGACACGCGGCTGGTCAACGTGCTTCCGTTCTTCAAGCTCAAGAAGGTGCCGGACACGCAGCGCGCCACCGTCGCCGACATCCTCGGCCAGCGCCTGGGCCTGCCGCGCAACACCTACGACAACATGCTCGAGGACGACGTCCCCTACGAGGAGCTCGTGCGCAAGCTCGACCAGGTCGACATGACCTGCAGCGTGGGTGAGTGCTACGGCTACCAGAACGTCGCCTTCAGCCTGATCGGCGACGTGGTCTACGCCATGACCGGCAACTTCTTCTACAAGCTGGTCGACCGGCGCATCTTCCTGCCGCTGGGCATGAACACGGCGAGCTACGGCCGTGCCGCCCTGGAATCGAGCAGGAGCTGGGCGCGGCCGCACCGGCGCACGCGGCATGGCTGGGTACCGTTCGAGCCGAAGGAAAACTACTACCGCGTGGCACCCGCCGCCGGCGTCAATGCCAGCCTGCGCGACATGGAGAAATGGCTGATCGCGCAGATGGGCGGCCGCCCGGACGTGCTGTCTCCCGCGGCGCTGGCCATGCTGCATTCGCCGGGCGTGCGCACGCCGACCGAACTGCATTCCTCGCCCTGGCGCAACGGCCGTCTCACCGCCGCGCACTATGCGCTGGGCTGGCGCGTGTTCACCTACGGTGGCGAGACGCTGGTCTACCACGCCGGCGCGGTGGAGGGTTATCGCACGATGATCGGCTTCTTCCCGAAGTACCACGCGGGCGTGGTGACGATGTGGAATGCCGGCGTGCCCACCCCTTCGGGCCTGATGCCGATGGTGTTCGACAGCCTGCTCGGCTTGCCGCACGTGGACTGGGCGGGCCTGGAGAAGAACGTTCCCGACCGCGCCCCGGCCCGGCCGCGCAGGGTGCGCACGAGACGCCACCGGCGGCACTGAAGCGCTCAACTTCCGGCATGAAAAAAGGCGGCGCCAGGGGCGCCGCCTTTTTTTCCGGTCCGGGCATCGCGTCAGAGCTTGAACTCGATCTTCTTCTGCAGCTTCGCTTCCACCGGCGTGCCGTTGCGCGTGGCCGGCTTGTACTTCCACCGTTCCACCGCGTTGAGCGCCTCGCGGTCGAACAGGTGGCGCGGCTGAGCGTCGACCACCTGGGCGCCGGTGACGTTGCCGGCGGTATCCACGGTGTAGCCCACCACCACCCAGCCCTGGGTCCGCGTGCGCTGGGCCTGGGTCGGGAAGCGCGGCTGCACGTACTTGGTCATCACCGGGTCGGTGCTGACGACCTTCTGGACCGCCGGCGTGCTCGCTTCGCTGGCCGCCGGCGTGTTGGCCGCGGCGACCTCACCCTGCGACTTCGGCTCGCCCGGCTGCGCCTTCTGCTGGGCCGCGAGCTTGTCGGCCGCCGCCTTCTCCGCCGCCGCCTTTTCGGCAGCCAGCTGCTGCTGGTGCTGCTGCTCGAGCGCCTGCTGCTGCTCCTTGTCCAGCAGCTTGCGCTGGGCGTCGAGCTTGGAACGCAGGATGGTCAGCGTGTAGTTGGCCGGATCGGCCTTGGCCAGCAGGTCGATTTCGCGCTGCGCCTCGCCGAAGTCGCGTGCGTTGATCGCCTGCTCGGCACCGCTGGCCGCGAACGGGAAGGTCTCGCGCAGCGCATCGGTGGCCACCGGGTTGCCCGGCTGCTTCTCCAGCGCCTTCAGGTAGAACTCGAAGGCGTTGTTGCCGGCCGGCGCGAGCACGCGATGGTCGTTCATCGCCTTGCGCGCCTCGGCTAGCAGTTCGTTGAGATCCATCGCCTCGACATTGGCCGGCGGTGCGACGGCGATCTTGTCGGTGGAAACCGGTGTGGACGGGTGACCACCACCATCCTGCATGACCAGTTCCTGGTGCGGCTGCAGGATCAGGAACCAGCTGGCCACGGCCAGCAGGACGAAAATGGCGATGACGGCGATCAAGGTGGGCCGGGCGGCCCCGCGCGCGTGCGCGCGCATAGAACTGGAACGGGTATCCATGGGACGTTCACCGATTGGCTGGCATGAGATACCCGCGCTTTTTCCCCCTGTAGGAGCGGCCGTCCCCCCGGGACGTGCGCGGCGCGAGTGCGCACAACTTACCCCCAATGCGCCGTTGCGGCAAATTCGGGGAAGCGTGGGATGCCGGGGCGTTTCCGGCCCCTGAAACGAAGCGTCCCGGCCGGGGCCGGGACGAATCGCTCTTCGAAGTACCCTCCCTGCGCTGGGCACCGCAGGGAGAGAAAGTCGATACCGCTTGTTGGTCTTGTTCGGGTCTTACTTCTTGGCCTTGGCAGCCTTCGGCTTGGCGGTCTTGGTGGCCTTGACCACCTTGGCCGGCGCAGCCTTCTTCGGGGCCGCCTTCTTGGCGGCAACCTTCTTCACGGCGACTTTCTTGACGGCGGCCTTCTTGGCGGCAGCCGGCTTCTTGGCGGCAACCTTCTTGGCTGCCGGCTTCTTGGCGGCGACCTTCTTGGCGGCCGGCTTCTTGGCAACCGGCTTCTTCGCGGCGGCCTTCTTCACAGCAGTCTTCTTGGCGGGCGCCTTCTTGGCGGCCGGTTTCTTCGCAGCGGTTTTCTTGGCAGTGGCCATAGTTCGTCTCAGCTCCTCATCAGTTGGCAGTGGTTGCCCAGTAAAAGCGTGCAGGAACGCCTCCACCAGCAGGTCGCTGTTGGTGGCGTGCCGAAGATTGTTCACTTGACGGCGGGTGCGCTCGTCGGAAAGCAGACGCAGGACATGCAGCGGAATCGACACGGTGATCTTGCGCACCGCGCCGGCCTTTTCGCCGTGATCGACATAAGGCGT
>NZ_DASSES010000211.1:0-17639 GCF_035695185.1 Frateuria sp. | reverse complement strand
GTCGGGTCGTTGGCGGCGGGGGTATCGGTGCGGGTATTCATGCGGCGATCTGCTCCGGCACGCTGGCCGGTTCAAGGTTGGCGCGCGCGATCGCGGCCAACGGGGGTGGGCTGACGCTGTTGCCGACCATGCGCACGCTGGCACTGATGCTCAGCGGCTCGCCGGCGGCGGTGCGATCGATGATGTAGCCGGGCGGGAAGCCCTGGGCGCGGTAGAGCTCTTCGCGGCGCAGCATGCGCAGGCCGATATCCACGATGACGTAGGGCGTGCCGCGGATCGTGACGGTGACCAGCGCCAGACGATCGCGCGTGGTGACGGTGTCGACCGGGTCGCACAGGTCGAGGGCTTGGCCATTCCCGTAGTAGTTGATCAGGAAGGCGGCCACGCGCAGCGCGCCGGCTTCGTGCTCGGGGCTCAGGGCGGCAAGATCGGCCGTCACCAGTCGCTGCTGACTGCCTGTCGTGGAGATGGTCGACACGGGTTCCTTGGCGCCGCGCGCGCGGGCCGGGTTGCCGTTCTCGCCGCCGCCGTGGGCCTGCTCAAGGAAGGCGGTCACCAGCGCGCAGTCGGCCTTGGCTGTTACGGTGTAGGCATGCTGATTGGCGGGGCGCGGCTCAGTGTCGCCGGCCCGGCCACCGACGCCTGCCAGAATCGGCGCCACCACCGCATGCGTGCCGCCCTTGGGCCACGCCGTGACTACACCCAGCGGTTCGCTGGTTGCTGCGCTGCCGTTGGCTGAGGCATTGGCGCATTGCACGATGAACGGCTCAGCGGCGCCAAGCACGTAACGGTGCACGCCCTTGGCGATTCGCCTGCATGTGGCGTCGGCCAGCGGTTTCTTGCGGGTAAAGATGGATGGGCACGGCACCGACCAGTCGATGCAGTCGGCGGCGGTGACATATGGATGCGCGCGGCCCGGCCCGTGCGTCGGTTCCGGCCAGACGATGGGCTGGCCATCGCGACGGGCGATCAGGAACAGGCGCTCGCGGCTGGTGCCGGCGCCGTAGTCGCAAGCCTTGAGGGTACGCCACTCCACGACGTAGCCCAGCGCGCGCAGCGCAGCGACGAACCGGTCCCAGGTGTGGCCATGGCGGCGCTTGTCCGGCACCAGAAACTGCTCGCGCAGCGGAACGCGCTCGCCGGGGGCGGCAACGGTACCGTCGAGCTTCAGCACGCGGTCGGTGGCCTTGTCGCGCTTGGCGACCAGCGGGCACCAGCCGAGAATCTGGCGCACGTTCTCCAGGCTGATGATGCGCGGCGCGAGGCCTTGCTTGGCGAGGGTGCCGGCGACCTTGAGCACCACCCAGCTCAGCGAGCGGGTGGCGCGGTCGCGCGGCTGGCCGCCCTTGGCCTGGCTGAAGTGCGTGCAGTCGGGGCTGGCATGGAACCAGCCGACCAGGCGGCCGGCGACCTCGCGCAGGATGTCGACGGTCCAGACGTCCGCCTCCATGTGTCGCGTGAACGGGTGGTTGGCCGCGTGCATGCCGATCGCCTGGTGATCGTGGTTGACCGCGACATCAGGATCGCGGCCCAGCGCCTGGCGCAGCGCCTCGCTGGCACCGCCGCCGCCGGCGAAGAAATCCACCACGATTTCGCCTTTGCGCAGGGCGCTGGCCAGAGCGGTGCGGTGGAAGTTGAAGCCCTGCTGCGAGCCGTCAGCCATGGAAGAGTGTTCCTGCAGTGAGGTTGGCCGGTGGCGTGCCCAGCGAGCCCGTTTCGCGGCGCTGGCGACACATCGCGGCCAGCTGGCGAGCGGTGATCTGCACGGCACCCAATTCGACCGCGCGCACGCGCTTGGCTAGGCAGATGTCGTAGTGGCTGTTGCGCACCTTCGGCGGCGCCTGGTGGTAACGGCGGGGAAGACCCAGCTGCCGGGCCATCGCATGCAGTTCGTCGTCGGTGTCGGCCACCATGTGGCACATCACCATCCGCCCCAGCGGCGCGCGCATGTCGTCCACGTACACAGTCACCGCCACACCAGCCTGAACCGCTCGGTTCGCACGTAGGCCTTGGCCGCCTTGTCGTAGACCGCGTTGTCAGGCGCCAGCGCCAGGTACGCCCGGAGGTCAAGCGACGCCTGCGGCGTCGATATGCCAAAAAAGAACTCCAGCGCAGAGCGGTTGATGGACCCGTACTGGTACAGCAGGAAGTCGATCAGTCTCAGGCGTTGCTCCACCGCGTACGAACGTCGAATGCCTTCGGTCATGGTAGGTTCCTCGCTAGAAAGGCAGGTCCGAGAGGTCGGCTTCCTCGCCGACGCTCACGCGCTCGTGGGTGACCCACTCGGTAACGGGCTCGATGCCAAACCCATGGGGCCTGTTGTGCGCCTCTACGGCCTGCTCGTCCGTCTCGGCGCCCGGGCCTACCCAGCCGCACGTACAAAAAATGTGCGACAGCCCATCGTCTGGCCAGTCGGCAACGCAGACCTCGTGCGGTAAGTGATCTGGCTTGCTGGCAAGCGGACAGGGGGCAATTCGAACGCGGCGCTCCCGCAACGTTTGCTCGCTCCATTCGCAAACCAGTGTCGTTGAGCTTTGGTCGCGCGAAGGTTCGACCAACCGGCGAAACTCCACGACCCACACCCAAGGGTTCGCTTCCCAGCTGCTTGCGCCGTTGATCGATTCCCACAGGCTTCGATAGGCCGCAACCGGGGAGGCGAACCATGGAAGATCCGGCGCGCCGCGCCAGCCTCCCTGATCACGCAACAGGCCTTCCGCAATCGCATCTTCCTCGCTGATGTCCTGCAGCCGCTCGGCGCGGAGGGCAATGACCTCAAGCAACGTGCGGCTCGCCCAGCGCGGCATGAAGCGCGCGTGGCGATACCTCGCGGCGGGTGGCGAATAACCCGGGTCGGCCAGGTAAAAGATCCGCGTGCCCACTGGAATATCCCGCGGCGGCAGGTCGTTGAACGTCGAGTGCGCCTTCCACGCCTCGCGCACCCACAGCCGGTCGCCCGGCCGATAAGGTGCGTTGTCGTAGTTGCCGGCATTGGCCTCCCCAGCGAGCTCGCAGCGCGCCAGCTCGCAACCGGTGAGCCAATCCCGGCGCGGCTTCATGGCGCGACGGGTCTGCGTTTTCCGGTCGTCGTGGTTGGCGCGAACCATCGGCGCCGAGAAAGGGATGGGGCGCTCACGCATGGCTCAGCCCTCCCCGCAGCCGGGACCGATGGCGCCCTTGTCGTCGGCTGCGGTGAAGCGCTGCCAGGGCACCCAGCCGCGCGGGCAATGGAAGCCCCATTCGCGCAGGCGTGGGCCTGTGATGAAGAGGGTCCAGCACGGGCAGTCGGTGGTCAGCTCTAGTCGGTGCGCGAACCAGGGCAGGTGAAAGCGGATCGAGCCAGCGCCGAAGGTGCGACGGGCGATCAGTAGGACATCGCCCCTGTCGTGTTCATAGCTGGCGGTCAGCAGTGCGTCCCTGTGGACTGAACTCGTAACGTTTACGAACCCATCGCGGCTATCGACCTCGCAGGCGGGATGCGTCACCTCGGTGTACTCGCCACGCAGCACGATCGAGCACCACGGCCACGGGTGATCGTGCAGCGCGCGATCGTCGTCGTCGCGCAGGAACTGATGGAGGTAGATATTGAACAGCGGGTTGCGCGGGATGACCCACCAGCGCTTGAGGTAGGGGTTGTCCTGGCCGCCGACCAGGAAGTCGGGCGGGCGGCGGGTGACGCAACGGATGATCGCTTCGGCGATGCGGCTCATGCGCGGGTGGTCCTCACGGTGATGCGCCGGCCGCTCAGTCGGTGGTGGAAGCGGCGGCGAGGGTTGGTGAGCGCGGCCAGCCAGGGGCGGCGGCGCAGGATGCGTTGCTGCAGGCGCCAGCTGTCCGCGTGGGCGAAGTGGCCCTGGTAGCTGGCCCAGGTGGCGTCGAGTTGCTGAAAGGCTTCGGGCGTGGCGTGGAAGCCGCCGGCGACGGCGTGCTGCTGGTGCCAGCTGGTCAGCGCCTGGCTGGCGTGGCGCAGCACTCGTGCGCGGACGCGGGTGTGCGTGGGATAGATGACGTAGCCGAGGAAGTCGGCGCCGGCGGACAGCGGGCGCAGGCGGATGTCGGCCTTCAGGCGAAGCTTGAGCCGGTCGGCGAGGAAGCTTTCGATCTGCGCCTGCCAGCGCTCCAGCACGGCGCGGTCGCGGTGCACCAGTACGAAGTCGTCGACGTAGCGCAGGTAGCGCTTGGCCTTGAGCGTGTGCTTGGCGAACTGGTCGAGCGCGTCCAGGTAGACGTTGGCGAAGAACTGCGAGGACAGGTTGCCGATCGGCAGGCCGCAGCCCGGGGGCGCGTTCTCCAGCCGCTTGTGGCGGGGCACCAGCGTGCGCTGGGCGGCGGTGGCGCGGTGGATGACGCCCTGGCGCTGCACGGGATGGCGCAGCAGGGCGTGCACGGCCCGCATGGGTACCTCGGCCAGGCCCGCGCGCGCGAGGCGCTTCCTGAGCATGGCGTACAGCGTGGGGCGGTGGATCGAGTTGAAGAAGTTGTGCACGTCCAGCTGCAGGTACCAGCCGCCGCCCTGGCCGCTGTGCACCTGGCGCACGAACTGCTGCAGTCGGCGCACCGCGGCGTGGGTGCCCTTGCCCTTGCGGTTGGCGTAGCTGTCGTGGATGAAGGTGGGTTCGTAGATCGCCTCGAGTTGAGGCACCAGCCAGTGGTGCACTACGCGGTCGCCGAAGTCGGGCGCGTGGATTTCGCGCGCCTTGGGCCGGGTGGCGACGAAGCATGTGGTGGGCGCCGGCGACCAGGTGCCGGCGTTCAACCGTTCCTGCAGGTCCAGCATGCGATCGATAGAGCGCAGTTCGAACGCCAGCTGGTTGGCGCTTGGCTGCTTCTTGCGGCGGGCGCCACGCCACGCCTGGTACAGAGCCCGCAGGCTCACTTCACCCTGACACTCACCGGCCGGCGACACGCGGCGCACAGCCCGCACGAAGGCGCTGTTGTTCCGGTGGTTGTTGTTCACGTTGCCGTTGTTGAAGTTGACGATCCACGCGTAGTCCGAAGACCACGCATCCCCGCGCACTTGCGATCCGGCCGCGCATCCTTGCGTTGGGTAGCGGGGCGTCGTCATCCGTTGGCCTCATCCGCCGAGGCGGCGCGGGTACTCAGTGTCTTGGCACGCTCCCCCGGCGCGCGCGCCCGGGGACTCTGGCCTTGAGGGTGATGCTGCTTGTGCCAGCCGCCGATCTGGCGACCCAGCGCGGCGGTGTCACGCGCCAGCTTTTCGAACTGGCCGAAGCTGGCGAATACGCGGAGCTGCTTGCCCAACTGCAGGGCGAGCTTGAGTTCATCGACCTCCCACACCAGCCGATCCAACCAAGCAGCCTGCCGCGCGCGGTCACGCGCGGCACGGTTGACGGTGGTCAGCACGGTCCACATGCACGCGCGCAGCTTTTCGCCGAACGTGTAGCGGTACCGACGCGGGAACTTGGCCGCGGCCTGCTCGATGTCCCGGGCAAGGCCTTCGGCCAGGCGGACGGCGGGTGGGAGGGTGAAGGTCATGATGCGCTCAGTGAGCCAAGGGGCCGATTACTGACCGGCCGGCGACACGCGGCGCACAGCCCGCACGAAGGCGCTGCCGCTCCGGCGGAGGCCGTGCACGAGGCCGTTGTAGAAGCTGACGATCCACGCGCAGTCCGAAGACCACGCACAGGGCGTGCGTGACCATACCCAGCCGCTGTTGCTCTTGAAGTAGCCGGTGTCGATGCAGGGCTCGTGGCGGGTCAGGTCGCGGATGGATTCCAGCTCTTCGAGGTCCGGCAGGCGCCAGTCGTCGAAGCCGCCCAGGCGCAGTGCGGCGAAATGCTTCTCGGCTGCGGCGAAGGTCATGCGTTCGGCGCTCTCTTCCGCGGCCCATTGCAGGCCGGTCTTGTGGTCGGTGATGACGGTGTCATCCTTGGAGCTGCTGAAACGCGGCGCGCGAGCGGCATTGGTCGGGTCGCCCGTGGTGACCGAAATGCCGGGGATGGCGTCGAGCAGCGTGCCGGATTCGGCCAGGTGGATGCTCAGGTGCTGGATGCGGATGCTGGTGAGCGCTTTCATGCGGTGGCTACCTTGAGGTGGTGGACGGACGCCGGCTGGCTGCTCGGCGTGTCGAGCACGCGGGCCAGGTTTGGGCGGGATGGGTGGCGCTGGAGCAGCCGGCGAGAGTCGAGGTACTTGATGGCCTCGGCCAGCTGCTCGCGTTCGTACTCGCCGCGGATCGGCGTGGCGAGGTTGTTCCAGCCGTGCAGCACCGGATCCGGCGTGACGCCCTGGGGCGCGTCGGCCACGGTGGTGGTGGTCCACTCGACGATGGCGCGGGCGGTGCGGTAGGCGATGCGGTGCGCGAGCTGGTCTTGCGGCTGGTTCATGCGGATTCCCCTGTGAGTCGGTCGGCTTTGCGTAGCAGGCGCTGCCGCGCCTGTTCGAAGTGCTTGATGGAGCGCTCCAGCGCCTTGAAGGCGTCGTGGAGGTCGGCCCTGCCCGCGAGGGCGCCGCGGATGTGGTCGGCGTGGCTGAGCGCCTGGCGTACGTGAGCGATGGCGGTGGTGGCGTTGCCGGCGGCAGTGGCCGCCAGGGCGGCGTCGCGGTGCAGTTGGACGCGGTCGGCACTCATGCGGCATCGGCCTCGGCGTGATGCACGCTGCGGGCGGCGTGGCTGCTGCGCGCGTCCCGCAGGTCGGTTTCGATGTCTGCCGCGGTCAGCGGGAACGGCGCGCCACGTGCCTTGAGATAGGTGTTGACCTGGTGCTCGGGCGCATGGCGCCGCATGGCGATGGCGCGTGGGTGGTTCAGCGGCGCGAGGTAGACACAACCGTCGTCATCCACCCACAGCGCATGGGCCTGGCCCTGCCCGATGAAGCGCATGCGGTGGGTCACGGTGACCGCCAAGACCTGCAGATTGGCGGCGATGTGGCCGATGGGTCGCAGCGTAGCCACGATCAGCCCCTGACGCTCTTCGGCAGGCTTTCGAAGGCGTACGCCCTGCGGCCGTCGTGAAACTCGGGCGGTACCTGGTTCGTCAGGTACAAGGTGCCGATGAGCTGGGGTCGTTCCCGGCCATCCCAGCCATCGACGATGCGCGACAGGCCAAAGTGCTTGGCGATGCGCTGGGCCGCGCGCGTCTTGCCGCAACCCGGCGGGCCGAAAACGATAACGCTCTTGTTCATGGTGCTTCCCCTATGAGGCGCGTGCACCGACGCCGCCGCAGCGGCGCCGATGCGGGGCGTGGTTACTCGGTGGCTTCGAGGGCGGACTCGCCCCACCATTCCTGGGCAGCACGGCCGTCGGCGGCCTGATACCGCACCAGGTAACCGTTCTCGGCGGTGGTGTACTCGGCGCGGCCGATCACCTGGCCGGCTTCCTTGCTCGCAGCGATGCGCACGCCGGTATTGAGTTCGAACTTGAACATGGGTGGTTCTCCGTTGGGCGCCGTGAGGCGCGGGTGGTCCTCGGTGGTGCTTACGGGGTGAACGTGCCGAGGGTGAGCGGGCAGGCGGTGCCGAGCTTGGCGGCGAGGCGGTCGCGGAAATCCTTGGCGATGTCCTCGGTGCTCTGCTCGGCCTGCTGGATGCGCAGGACCAGGCCGACCTTGTCGCCGCCGGTGGTCACGCCCAGGCGCAGCCGGAAGGTGCGCTCGGCCAGGCCTTCGTACGGGACCGCGCGGAATTCGAAGCCGCTGGGCAGCGTGAGCGTGCTGCGTGCGTCGACGCTTTCCATGGCGCTGCGGGTGGCGCCCATGTCGCGTTCGACCAGGTTGACCTTGCGGGCCGTCTCGACGGTGATGTCGCGGATGGCGGCGAGGGTATTGGCCAGGCGGTTGGCGTCGGGCTGGCCGTCGAACAGCGGCACGATGTTGTCGCGCCAGTCCTCGACGAAATCGTGCAGGGCGCGCTGGTCGAGCGAGCGGATGGTGGCGGCCTGCAGAGCGGCGTAGGCGGCGGTGGGCTTGAGCTTGAGCGTGGCGTGGTGGTCGGCGTGGCCGGCGTGTTCCAGGTTGCCCAGGTTGAAAAACACCTTGGCGCTCATGTCGTCGGTGTCGATGAAGCCCTGCACCGAGCCCGCCGGGCGCGGGGTGTTCTCGGTTTCGGCGGTGACGTAGGCGGCGAAGTCCGGCAGCTGACGGGTGGCGAAGGCGCCGCGGAAGCGGCTGCGTCCGGGCTGCAGGTGTTCGATGGACACGACTTTCTGTGCGCCGCTCTGGTCGCGCAGGATCAGGGCCGGGGTATCGGCGTCGATGTGGTTGGCCTTCTGCGCCTCGATGGCGAGCTGGCCGATGGATTCAATGGCGGAACGGTCCATGTGGTTCTCCGGTGGTGGAAGGGTTGGCAGTGGCCGGGTTGGCTACCGGCATCCGTCAGGAAGGCGATGGGTGGTTCCAGTAGTCCGCGCTGCGAACAAGGGCTTGAGGGCTTACGGCCGTACTGCGCACTGCCTCCGCAATCCCCGCTGGGTCGATCCCATCGGCACGCGGGTTCATCCCCGCCGCACTGCCGTGAAGGGGTCAGTCCGCCGCGGCCTCGGTCGCGCGCTTGGCGAACATGTCGGTCTGCGACTCGGGGAACAGGCTGAGCACGCCACCGGCGCCGACGTGCAGCGGCGTGCTGGTGGTGGCCTCTTCCATAGCCTTGCCCTTGGCGGTCGGGCGGGCGTACTTGATCTGGTGCTTGCACTGCACCTGGCTGGAGTCGCCGATGCGCTCGAGGTCGAGCATGATGGTGACCTTGCCTTTCTTGCCGGTGGTGACCACGCCGAGGGCGGTGTCACGCAGCGCGGCGGAAAGGCGCTCGGCGAAAATGCCGGCGTCCAGGTCGTTGAACAGCGTGCTGATGTCGGTGGGCTTGGGGCTCACTGGGTTGGCTCCGTGATGGGCGAATGCCCGGGAAGGCGTGGGACTCGTCAGCGCCCTGCGAGGCCGGACGGGGGAAACGTCCGGCTTTCATGCCTACGGGGGCGACATGCGCAGGGCGCTGATGGGTGCTGCCTATGCCGAGGCAGCGGCGGTAGGGATTGCCAAGGGGCCGATTACTGACCGGCCGGCGACACGCGGCGCACAGCCCGCACGAAGGCGCCGCTGGCCCGGTGGTTGCTGTTCACGTAGCCGTCGTCGAAGCCGACGACCCACGCGCAGCCCGAAGACCACGCACAGGTGGTGCTGCTCCAGTACCAGTCGCTCTCCGCGCCCGGGAAGGCGTCGGTGTCGATCGCCGGCGACGTGCGGCTGTGGTCGACCAGGCCGAACAGCTCAGGGATGGTGGGCAGGCGCCAGTCGTCGAAGCCGAGGAAGCGCTCGGCATTGAGTGCGGCGATGCGGGCCTCGGCATCGGCATAAGTGAGTTCGCCCAGCTCGCCTGCGGTCCACATGAGGGACGTGCGCTGGTCGATCACGGCGGCGTGGGTCGTGGCGTTGGCGTCGGCGGGTTGGCCGTTGGCGGCGATCTTGTCGAACATGAGGTTTCCCCTGTTTAGGTATGCCGGCGATCAGCTGGCGTGGTTGGTTTCGAGGTGTTCCACCTGCATGTGGTGCCGCAGGTCGGTGGCGGCATCGCGCAGGCGCGCGATGACGCAAGGGGCTGGCAGGTCTGGATCGCTGAACCGCGCGTCCCCGTGCCAGGTGTCGGTGGCGCCGGGAGTGCTCATGCCGACGTTTCCAGCTCAGGCGAGCAGCCGAAGCGGCGGCGGATGGCCGACCCATCCCGGCGCGCCTGCAACAGCGCCTGCAGGTGGTCGATGCTGGCCTGCACGTCGCGCTCGGACGATTCCGAGTCACCCGTGTTGCCCCGCAGCGAGGCTTCGGCGGCGTTGCGGGCAAAGCGGGCATGGGTTTGCGCGCAGGTCGTTGTCGCCTCGTGCTCGCGGTGCATGGCGCTCACCAGGTCGCACGTGGCGCGGTTGACGTGGGCAACTTCCCCGGCCAGTTCCAGCTCGCCGTGGGTGGCCAGTGCGTTGATCGCGCGGTTGGCGACCGAGCAGGCATAGGGCAGGAGGCGGTCAGTCATGGCTGATGTCCCATGTAGGCGAGGGCAACCGCCACGCCGGCTGCAGTGCCGCTGACGAAATAGAGGGCGGCGCCGATCAGCGCGAGCCACCAGCGCCGGCCGAACTCGGCCACCAAAGCCGCGCGCAGGCGCTGCCAGAGCGTGGTGCGCGCGCGAGTGCGGTGGATGACAACCGGAAGGGGCTGGGCGCGCCATTCCTGCTCGGCGGCGCGCATGGCGTGCCGCTCGCTGGTGCGGATGGCTTCGGCGCGCGCGGCGTTATAGGCGATGAAGCCCTTGCGCTGGCGCGCCGTGCGGATGTCCATGACCGCGCTCATGCCGACTGTTCCGCTTCGGGCATCGGGATGCACGCCCAGGCGCTGACCTTTTCCGCCTCGCGACTGTTGAGGTCTATGGCAATGGCGGCAGGATCGCGGGGGGAGGCCATCCACAGGACGAACTGGCCGTTGGTGTCCAGGGTGAGGCGAAGGCTGTCACCGGTGGCATAGGCCAGCGTGCGGGGACGGCGAGTGCTGCCCCGGGCTGCCTTGGCGAAGATGAACAGGAAAAAACCGCCACGGCCCCGGTGTGCGATGCGCAGGGTGCGGCCGCAGTCGCGCAACTCCAGTTCACCGGGGAGGCTCAACGTCTTCGCTTCCATCACGCCACCTTCCTGCCGCGCCGAGCGGCCTGGGCGTGCTTGTCGTTCCACTCGGCTTCGGCGGCGGCGAGCAGGGTGTGCTGCCCGGTGCAGGCGCCGAAGCGGCACTCCAGGCTATGGCGGGGCGCGACGGGTCCGAACTGCACCGGCTCGCTGCTGGGGCGGCCATGGTGGCGCACGTGGTGAGGCTCGCTGCCACAGCGGCGGCAGCGGGTGAAACGTCCTTTGAGATGTGACACGACACGTTGAAGCATGGTGTCCTCCAGCGCCGCGTCGATGCGGCGTGAAGGCATCTAGCCACACATTGCTAGAGCATGTCAAGCACTAAAGGGCTAGATTTATTTGATATCAAGTTGCTTGATGGGGCGACAGGGGAACAAGGGATGGAAGGCGAATGCGAATCGGCGCGCACCTGCGTGCGTTGTGGCTATACGCGATTGCCCTCGGACGAAGCGCCTGATTGGGCCTGTCCGGCCTGTGGGGTGGCTTACGTGAAGGCTGCTGGGCCAGCGATGTCACCGCCAAGCCGAAGCGTGCCGCGGGAGGCGCGCGGGGCCGGGCGCCGGCCCTTTATGCTCGTGGTCGTGGCCTGTGCCATCGTCGGGCTGGGTTGGTCGGTGGCGAAGGTTAAGCAGGTCCACGATGAAAATCGCCAACGCGCCGCAGCAGCACGGGCGGCTGCCGAAAAGCGCCAAGCTCAGGAGCAAGCGCGGCGCGCGTATCAGCACGACCACCAGGAGCTGGAAAGCATGGCGGCGCGATGGGATACGCAAGAGAAGATCGCCGCCGCCACGTCGCGCATTGCGCTGTCTGGCCCGGTGCGGGAGCTGGCGGGGCTGGCCGAAGAGACAAAGGCTCTTCCGATGGCCATGCCATGCATGGAGAAGGCCAGGGACCTGCTGGCTATGACAATGAGCACTCGGGTCGACGCGTTCCTTGCGTTCATGCGCCAAGACAGTACGGGCGACGCGGAGAGCATGGCGGACGCTCTGGCTGAAGGCTATGCGAAAGCAATGCAACGCTGCGAACCGCCCCCGGCAGGTGCCTAATTAGGGCTTTGCGCCGCCTGATGCATCATGTCCATGTAGTCGGCCATGTCCTGGGGATTGAGCGCGTCGTAGAGGCGCTGGGCATAGCCGCCGAGCATGGTGAGCGAGGGCTGGATCAGCTCCAGGGTCTCTGGCTCGGCCGCGTACACCACCGATGGCACGCAGGTGCCTTTGAACAACTCGTCAGCGCGGTTGAGGGTGATTGCCTTGAGGGCGGCCTGGCCGCGCTTGATCGACTTGATCTGCTCGGGCTTGACGCGGAAGTCGATGGTCTCGGTCAGGCGCATGGAGCCGTTGCGCAGGGCGAAGTCGGCATAGAGACCGGCTTCGCGCTCGATGGGGAACTTGTGCACCACCATGTGCCGATCGATGTCGCTGGGCTTGCGCCCGAGCAGCCTGCTGCGCTGGAAGATGGTCCGCAGCTGCGTTTCCAGGCGGGTGGCCGGCACGTCTTCGCGCGGCTGGGCCGGCGGCACCACCAGGTCGCGCATGATCGCGCGCACCTGGTCGTCGTAACCCCTTGGGTCGGCGATGAACTGGCCCAGCGGCGAGGCGTGCACCAGCGGGAAGGTGGCCAGCATGGCCTGCCGTTCGGCGACGCTGTCGATACCATCACACAGCCGCTCCCAGCCGGATGCCAGATCCTCGGTGAAACCCATGTCGAGCATGGGCGCGAGGATGCGCAGCTTGCTGTAGTTGGTCAGCAGGCGGACGTCCAGACGTCCATCCAGAAACACCACGACACCGATGTTGACCCATTCGCCCCGGCGGGGATCAGGCACGACGCGAATGAGGGAATAGTTGTAGGTACCGGCCATTGGTCAGGTGACTCCGCAACAGGCGCAGGCGTCGTTGCCTGCCGTGCCGCCACCAGCGGCAAACGTCCGCGCGGAGCTTATCATTGATCCACCCGGCCGGGACTGTGCGCAGGCACTCATCCAGCCAGTCCGCCGGCGCCTCAGCCAGGCGGTTCATGACCCTGGCGGCGTCTTCGGCCGGGTAGGGCACGACCCGGGACAGGGTGCGCTGGACGGCCGTTGTGTTGCACGGGCCCATGGGCGGCAGGGTGCGCGGCCACCCTTGCGTGAGCAGTGCGTGGCTGAAGTCCATGCCCAGCATCACGGCCCCCACCATGCTATGGCGGATCAGGAAGTTGCCGACATGGCGATCCACGTTCGCCGCGAACAGGTCGAACGCGTACCACTGCATGAGCTTGTCCGCGAAGGGGCGCAGCTGCTGGGCGTTGAGCAACAGGGCCGCCGCGTCGCGCTGGGTCATGGCGCCGTACTCTTCACGCGAGGCGAAACACAGCTCGTGCTCTTCGCCGGGCAGTTCGGCGATCTCGCAGGTGGGCACGGCCAGCCCGATGGCCGCTGCCATGCGGGTGCACACGTACTCGCTCACCGGCACCAGCGCGCCGTCCTGCACGCGCTTGAGGATGTAGACCAGGCCGTCGTCACCGACGCCGATCATCCGGCAGGCGGCCGTGCCAAAGGGGGCAGGTTCAGTCCGGACGATGCGTAGTCGCCACAAACGCGCTTGCGTCAACGGTCCGCTCCCATGAACCGCTGGGCGATGCGTTGCAGTAGTAGGAGGTCATCGTCAGTGAGGCGGCCGTCGTCAGCAGCCTTGGAGATGGCTTCCAGCGCCGCGCGTGATCGCGGGGTTGCCATGTTGGCAAGTTGCCCGATCAGCGCATTGGCGTCCTCGTTCTCGGGCTGAATGAGCTTCCAAGGCGCGATCCGGAAATAGTTGGCGATACGGTCGACTACGTCGAGTGTGGGGTTGCCACGCCCATACTTGATGCGCCCTAGGGTGCCGTCCGCCACGCCCATGCGTCGCGATAGATCAAGGCGAGCCATGTCGGTAGTCGCTAACAGACTGTTGACGTGGTCGGAAAGAGCCTTGTTTGAATCTGCTAGCCGCATTCGGCTAGCTTCCCAAAAGACTCTAGCCATAGGTGGCTTGACACGGCTTAGCAATTGGTGGCTAGATGGCCGCATGGACACAGCCACCCGCATTCGCAGTTCCCTCCAGGCCCGCCGCGGCGACTGGCCCACCATCTGCGAGCAGACGGGTCTTTCCTATTGGTGGCTCACCAAATTCGCCCAGGGGCGCATCCGCGAGCCGGGCCTCTCCAAGATCGAGCGCCTGCAGGCTTATCTGGGCCCTACGCCGGATGAGCCTACCGTTCCCACCCAGGAGGCGCGCTGATGTGCCCCCTGGCGCTCGATGGAACCGACGCGCCCTGTTCAGTGCGTTCGCGGCGTCTCGCTGACCTTGCCCGTGAGGAGGTCCCGCAGGCCGTCCACGTCGCGGCGCGGAATGCGGAAGGCCATCCAGCCCAGTCCGAGGTTGCGCAGCCAGATGCGCAGGCCGCCGTCGGCGAGGGCCCGGAACATGGCTGAGGGCTGGTCCTGCTGTATGACCTGCACGTCGGCCGCCATGGCTTCCTCTAGCGTGCGGGGCACGCTCGGGATCATGTGCGCGCGCAGTTCGGCCAGTTCGTGGATGAGTTGTTCCAGGCCGCGAGCGTCCAGTTCGCGTTCGATCTTGAGGGCAACGCGATCGTGCGTCGCGTTGAGCTCGGCCACGGGTTCCATGCGGCTCTCCGGTTTGCTGGTGGGTGGGCACCTCCCAGCTTACCGGTTGGGCCGCGCCTATGCGCTGGCATGCCGTCGGGGCGGTCCAGCAGGGCAGGTGGGTCGGTGTAGGCGCGGTGGTCATCCGACCACTGTAGGCAGGGCCCTGGGGGCCGTCTCCATTCGGGTGAAGACTTCGTGAATGTCATCGATGCCGCGCGCCTGACGGCGCAGAACTACCCCGGTGGCGCCGAAGCGTTGGCGCTGCGCATGGGCATGACCGGCGCGCTGCTGCGCGCCAAGCTCAACAGCAGCGACCGCAACCGGCTCTATGCCGAGGACGTCGAGCTGATGATCGATACCAGCGAGGATCACCGGATCATTCGCGAGCTGGCGGCCACGCACGGCTACACGCTGCAGCCCATCGATCGGGCGCCCGCGGCGGATGACGCCTCGGTGCTGGACCTGGTGCTGGATGTGGGCAAGAGCGGCGGCGAGCTGAGCCGGGTGATCTGCGAGGCGCTGGCCGACGGCGTGATCACGAAGAACGAAATGGCCGCGATCAGCCGGGCCAGCCATGAGGATCAATCGGCCGTGCTGCGCCTGGTGGCGCGGCTGTGTGAGATGGCGCGCCGCGAACCGGCGCCGTAACAGCGGCAAGCGCCGCTGCGGCGGCGGTGGAACAGGGGCAATGCGATGGACTCGATCGATCTGGCGCAAGCCAGGCAGCAGGACGATGTAGACCACGCCTTGGCGGCGCGACCCAAGCCGTCGACCGGCGCGGATTTCTGCACGGTGGAAGATTGCGGCGAGCCCATTGCGGCCGCTCGCAAGGCGATGGGGGCGACGCGCTGTGTGGCGTGCCAGGGCAGGGCGGAACGGGAGGCGCAGCGGTGGGCACCGCGCGCGCACGGTTAAAGCCATGTCCGCTCAACGCACGCGAGCGCGCGGTGATGCGCGCCGCGCAGGAACAGGTGGAACGGATCCTGCGCGAGGGAGTGACGCCGGAAAGGCTGAGCCAAGCGCAGGCCGAACTGTCCGCGCCTCTTTTGCCTCGGCAGGCCCGCCTTCCTCTCCCCCCGTCACGGTAACGCGGCAAATGTCGCCGTCGTGTGTAGGCCATGCCGTACCCGGTCTGCACTCGCAGCCGTGGGTTTCGCCTGTTCCGCGTGGCGTAGGGAGTCAGGTGCGCGTGTTCCGACCGGGCACCGAAGCTGAGCATGTCGCTGGGGTGATTGCCGAGCGCGCCTGGAAAGGGCGCGGGGTGCACGTGTATCGCTGGCCCTGTGGCACGGTCGCTGTAGTGGGCGTGGGGTGCGCTGGCGACATCATCCTGCAGCGCAAGTGCCTGGGCTACCTGTTCGGTACGTGGGCGCGCGGCGCGAGCTGCATCGACGTATGCGAGCAGCTGGTGTGGGCGGGGGCGCAGGGATGATCAACACCGCGCAACTGCTCGCCCGTGTCGACCTCGCCGATCTGGTCAGGCGCCATGGCGTGGAGCTTCGCAAGCAAGGCACCGAGCTGGTCGCCTGCTGCCCGTTCCACAACGAAAACACGCCTTCCTTCCATGTCGCCGAGAAAAAGGGCTTCGTGCATTGCTTCGGTTGCGGAGTGCACTACGACGCGATCGGCTTCCTGATGGCGATGGACGGATACACGTTTGTCGAGGCGTGCCGGAAGCTCGGCGGCCAGGACCTGGGGGAAGTGACGCGCAAGGCCGTGCGCGAGGTGCGTCAGCGCGTCAATGACAAGCCTATCGAACTGTGGGTGCCGATCTATCCCGTGCCCGATGAGGCGCCTGCCTGGGCGCCGGGTGTGTCCGGACGCGTGTGGAATCCGAAGCGCGAGCCTCGCGAGCCGGGCGGCACGCCTGGCGGGTGGTGGACGATCGACCCCGTGCGCGCCGATGCCTACCGGGCCGGCGACGGCTCGCTGATGGGCTACGTGCTGCGCACCGAAATCGACGGCAAGAAGATCACGCCGACGATCACATGGTGCATCGGGCCCCGTGGTGAGGCGCGCTGGTGCCTGCAGCCGTTCCCGGAACCGCGGCCGCTCTATGGCCTCGACCAGCTGGCCGCGAGGCCGGAGGCCCCTGTGCTGATGCCGCAAGGTGAGAAGTGCGCCGCCCGCGCTGCTGAGGCTTTGCCGATGTACGTGGCGATGACCTGGTGCGGCGGGGACAAGGGTGTGCGGCTGACCGATTTCTCGCCGCTTGAAGGGCGGGACCTTGTCTTATGGCCGGATGCTGACCCGGGCGGCATCGGCGGCATGCTCGGCTACGTGGACGGTAGCGGCCTGCTGCATGAGGGTGCCGCGCAGCTGGCCCATCGCGCCGGTGTGCGCAGCATCCGTGTGGTGGACGTCGAAGGCATGCCCAAGGGGTGGGACCTGGCCGACGCGCTGGATGATGGCTGGACACCGCGGCAGCTGGCTGCATGGGCAAAGAGCCGGGTGAAGGCGGTGGAAGTGCAGGCGACCGAGAGGCCGGCGGCATGAGCGAATCGAGCAACAAGGTCGTCGTGTTGGCAGGGACGAAGGAAGGCCGCGGCGGTGGTGGACGCGGGGGGCGGGGCGGTGGCGGCGCCGGCGGCTCCCGGGATCCCGGCGATTGGACGGCAGGCATCACCCGCAACTCGACGGGCAAACCCGAATCGACCACCCACAACGCGCTGCTGGTAATGGACCACGACGCCTCGCTCAACGGCCTGTTCGCCCTGGATGAGTTCGGCAACGCGGTGCGCCTGACGCGCAAGCCCTGCTGGCAGGGGGGCGAGCAGGACGAATTCACCGACCAGGATGGTGTGGAGCTCTCTGGCTGGCTCGGGAGCCCCGATCGCTACCGGCTCAACCTGAAGCCGGAAATGGTCATGGGTTGCGTCGAGGCGATGGCGCGCCGCCGGAAGTTCCACCCGGTGCGCGAGTACCTGACGGGGCTCAAGTGGGACGGCACCGAGCGCGTGCGCACGCTGTTCGCGCGGCTGTTCGGATCCGAGGCGAGCGCCTACAACGAACAGGCGGCGTGCTGCTGGCTGGTGAGCGCGGTGGCTCGCATCCTGTGGGTGGATGCCAAGGTGCGCCACAACGGCGCGCAGGTCGACTTCATGCTGGTGCTGGAGGGCGATCAGGGCATCCGCAAGACGTCCGCCGTGCGCGAGCTGTTCGGCGCCGAGTGGTACGCCGAATCGATGGAGTCGCCCAGCAACAAGGATTTCTATCAGACCTTGCGCGGGCGCTGGTGCGTCGAAATCGGCGAGATGGACAGCTTCAGCAAGGCCGACGTGACGAAGGTCAAGCAGGCGATCACCGCGCGGTTCGATACATACAGGCCCAGCTATGGTCGCGTCAGCCGGTCGTTCCGCCGCGAGTGCGTGTTCGTGGGCACGACCAACGAGAA
>NZ_DASSES010000210.1:0-22204 GCF_035695185.1 Frateuria sp. | reverse complement strand
CGAGCCGATGTAGATCCAGCTGCCGGCCGTCATCTGGCCGTACATCATCAGGCCCTTCCTATCGAGCTCGTTGAAGTGCTCCCAGTTGGCCCAGGCCGGCACCAGGTTGGAGTTGGCGATGAGCACGCGCGGGGCGTCCGGGTGGGTCGGGAAGACGCCGACCGGCTTGCCGGACTGCACCAACAGGGTTTCGTCGTCGTTGAGCTCGCGCAGGGAACGCAGGATGGCGTCGAAGCATTCCCAGTTGCGCGCGGCGCGGCCGATGCCACCGTAGACCACCAGCTCGGCCGGGTTCTCCGCCACCTCAGGGTCGAGGTTGTTCTGGATCATCCGGTAGGGCGCCTCGGTGAGCCAGCTCTTGCAGGTGAGCTCGCTGCCGCGCGGGGCGCGGATGGTGCGGGTGGTGTCGATGCGGGTGGGGGCGTTCATGGCCGGTCTCCTTGAGGCAGATGGCCGAGTATAGCCAGCGGGGCTGGGGGTGCTTTCCGGGGTGACGGGCGGCACGGGGTGGCGGGCGGATGCGGCGCTAGACTCGGCCGGCAAGCCGTCGATCGGTCCTGTCAGGAGACGCCCATGTCGCTTCGATCCGCTTTGCCCTGGCTGATGCTGGCCACGCTGGTGCCGGCCGCGTTCGGCGCCGAGCCGCCGCCGATGGAGCCCGCCCTCGCCCACCGCTATTTCGAGGAAGCCGCGCAGCGGTGCCACGCCGATGGCGGGCGGCTGTGGGGCACCTCGCTGTGCGGGCCGATCCTGCTGGTGGCGCCGGCGTCGCGGCGGGTGGTCGCCAACCAGGCCGATGCGCAAGGGCAGCTGCGCGCCGAGGGCGGCGTGTACGTGGGCAAGTTGCCCGGGGACCAGACGATCGCCAACACCGCCCTGGACTGGGCCGGCGTGCACTGGAGCGAGATGCTCTGGCCGCTGCCGGAGCAGGCGCCGGTGCGGCGGACGATGATGGCGCACGAGGCGTTCCACCGGATCCAGGAAAGCCTCGGGCTGCCGGCGGGCGGACGTGACGCTCCGCATCTGGACACGCTGGATGGCCGCTACACCGTGCAACTGGAGTGGCGCGCGCTCGATGCCGCGCTGTCGGCGACAACCGATGCCGCGCGCCGCGCGCATGCGGCCGATGCGCTGGCTTTCCGTGCCGCGCGTTATCAGCGGTTCCCTAAGGCCGAGCAGGCCGAGACCGCGCTCGAGCGCAACGAGGGCCTGGCCGAGTACACCGGCGTGATGGTCGGCAACCGCACGCCGGCCGCGCAGCTGGCGATGGCGCACTGGGACCTGGTGTGGCATCCGAAGAACGATGCGACGTTCGCGCGGTCGTTCGCGTATCCGAGCGGGCCGGCGTACGGGATCCTGCTGGATCGCTACCGGCCGGGGTGGCGCAAGGCGATCGTCGCGGGTGGTTCGCCGGCGCGGATGCTGGCCGATGCGCTGCATGTGGACATGGCGGGCAAGCCGGAGGTGGCCAAGCTGGCGGCGCGCTACGACGGCCCGGCCCTGCTCGCCAGCGAGCGGGCGCGGGCCGAGGCGCGGGCGCGGCAGGCGGCGGCGTACAAGGCGCAGCTGGTGACCGGGCCGGTGCTGAAGCTGCCGCTGAAGCACATGAAGGTGCAGTTCAACCCGAGCAACCTGGTGCCGCTCGGGGAGGTCGGGACGGTTTATCCGACGATGCAGGTGATCGACGACTGGGGGTCGATCGCGGTCGATGGCGGGGCGCTGATGGCCCCGGACTGGACCTTGCTGACGGTGGCGGCGCCGGCCGGGGATGCGGCGTCGGGCAGGCTGCGGGGCAAGGGGTGGACGCTGGAGCTGGCGCCCGGGTGGAAGGTGGTGCCTGGTGGGCGTGGTGGGGAGTGGACGGTTCGGAAGGTGTCGGGGGGTGCGGGTCGGTAGGTGGCGGGCGCGTGGGGGCTGCACGTTTGGGGTCGCCTGTCTCGCAGCCATCCCCCTGTAGGAGCGCACCCGGGCGCGACCGCCAGGGATGTCCTCGCGGCGCGCTGGAAGTTCTGATCGCGCCCAGGTGCGCTTCTGCAGAGAGGCGGGCGCCGTCGCGAGGGGTGGGGATCTTCGCGAGCCCCGGCCCCTGACCCCAGCCCTCTCCCCGGAGGGAGAGGGAGCGGGTTTGGGGCGGTGGTGGGGGGTGTGGCGAGCCCCGGCCCCTCACCCCAGCCCTCTCCCCGGAGGGGAGAGGGAGCGGGTTTGAGGCGGTGACGGGGGATGTGGCGGGGCCCGGCGCTCACCACTTCTCGCTACAGGAGAGCGCGGACTGGCTTTGAGGGTTCAGTCGCCGTGGATGCCGCCGCGGGTGAGTGCGGTGGGGTCGAGGAGTTTCTTCAGTTCCTCCTTCGACAGGCCGGTGGTTTCCAGGGCCACGTCCATGATCGGGCGCTTTTCCTTGTAGGCCTGCTTGGCGGTGGCGGCGCCCTTCTCGTAGCCGATCACCGGGTTGAGCGCGGTGACCAGGATCGGGTTCATGGCCAGCGCCTGGTTGACCCGTTCGCGATTGACCTTGAAGCCGGCGATGGCCTTGTCGGCGAGCAGGCGGGTGACGTTGCCGAGGATGTCGATCGACTGCAGCAGGTTGTAGGCGATCATCGGCAGCATCACGTTGAGCTGGAAGTTGCCGGACTGGCCGCCCAGGGTGATCGCCGCGTCGTTGCCGATCACCTGCGCGGCGACCATGGCGGTCGCTTCGGGGATCACCGGGTTGACCTTGCCGGGCATGATCGAGGAACCGGGCTGCAGTGCGGGCAGTTCGATCTCGGCCAGGCCGGCCAGCGGGCCGGAGTTCATCCAGCGCAGGTCGTTTGCGATCTTCATCAGCGCCACGGCCAACGTCTTGAGCGCGCCGGAGAGTTCGACCGCCGCGTCCTGCGAGGCCATGCCCTCGAAGTAGTTCTCGGCCGACTCGAAGCGCACGCCGGTGAGCGTCTTCAACTCGCGCGCCACCGTGGCGCCGAACTTCGGATCGGCATTGATGCCGGTGCCGACTGCGGTGCCGCCCTGCGGCAGGCGGCGCATGCGCTTGAGGGCATCCTCGATGCGCTCTACGCCTGCGCCGATCTGCGCCGACCAGCCGGAAAGCTCCTGGCCGAAGGTCACCGGCATCGCGTCCATCAGGTGGGTGCGGCCGGTCTTGGGGACGTTCTTCAGTTCGCGGGCGCGCTTGTCGATGGTCTTCTTCAGGTGCTTGAGCGCCGGCAGCAGGCGCTCGCTGGTGGCCAGGGTGGCGCTGACGTGGATCGCCGTGGGGATCACGTCGTTGGAGCTCTGGCCGTAGTTGACGTGGTCGTTGGGGTGCACCTTCGCACCGCCCTGCGCGGCGAGGTGGGCGATCACCTCGTTCGCGTTCATGTTGCTGCTGGTGCCCGAGCCGGTCTGGAACACGTCGATCGGGAACTGTGCATCGTGCCTGCCCTCCGCCACCGCCAGCGCGGCCTTGCGGATGGCCGCGGCCTGGCCCTTCTTCAGGTGGCCGAGCGCCAGGTTGGCGGAGGCCGCGGCGGCCTTGATCAGGCCCAGCGCGCGGATGAAGTCGCGCGGCAGGGCCAGGCCGGAGATCGGGAAGTTGTCGATCGCGCGCTGGGTCTGCGCGCCGTAGAGCGCGTCGGCGGGGACCTTCAATTCGCCCATGCTGTCGTGCTCGGTGCGGAAGTCGGCCATGGCGGGTTCCTGTGCGAAGTGGGTCGACTATAGATGCGCGCCCGTCGGGCCGATGGCAATGACCTGGAGCAGGCCGCGTGCAGGGCGGGTCCCGGGACGACGGGCCTCGCGGGCGAGCAGTGGCCCACGGGTGGGCTCCGACAGGGGGTTGGCGCGGGATGTAAAATGCCGCGTTTCCCCTTGCCGGAACCTGCCCGATGTCCACCCACGCACTTACCGCCCTGTCGCCGCTGGACGGCCGCTACGCCGGCAAGGTCGAGCCGCTGCGCCCGATCTTCAGCGAATTCGGCCTGATGCACCGCCGCGTGCACGTGGAGATCGAATGGCTGCTGGCGCTGGCCGGCGAGCCGGCGATCGCCGAGCTGCCGCCCTTCTCCGGTGGCCAGGTCGACCAGCTGCGCGCCATCGCCAACGACTTCAGCGTGGCCGACGGCGAGCGGGTGAAGGCGATCGAGGCGACCACCAACCACGACGTCAAGGCGATCGAGTACTTCATCAAGGAGCGCATCGGCGCCGATCCGGCGCTGGCCCAGGCCAAGGAGTTCGTGCACTTCGCCTGCACCAGCGAGGACATCAACAACCTGTCCTACGCGCTGATGCTGCGTGATGCACGCGAGGGCGTGCTGCTGCCGATGTTCGATCGCCTCATCGCCCGCCTGCGCGAGCTGGCGCACGCCAACGCCGGCCTGCCGATGCTCTCGCGCACGCACGGCCAGACCGCCTCGCCGAGCACGCTGGGCCAGGAGCTGGCGAACGTGGTGGCGCGCCTGGAGCGCCAGCGCGCGCAGCTGGCGGCGCTGGAGATCCCCGGCAAGATCAATGGCGCGGTGGGCAACTACAACGCCCATGCGATCACCTACCCGGAGCTCGACTGGCGCGTGTTCTCGAAGCGCTTCGTCGAGAGCCTGGGGCTGGACTACAACGCCTACACCACGCAGATCGAGCCGCACGACGGCGTGGCCGAGTACTGCGATGCGGTGCGCCGGGCCAACATCATCCTGATCGACCTGGCGCGCGACATCTGGGGCTACATCTCGCTGGGCTACTTCAGGCAGGCGCTGAAGGCGGGCGAGGTCGGCTCCTCGACCATGCCGCACAAGGTCAACCCGATCGACTTCGAGAACGCCGAGGGCAACTTCGGGCTGGCCAATGCCTTGCTGGGGCACTTCGCCGAGAAACTGCCGATCAGCCGCTGGCAGCGCGATCTCACCGACTCGACCGTGCTGCGTGCGCTGGGAACGGCGTTCGGGCACACGCTGGTGGCGCTGGAATCGCTGCAGAAGGGCTTGGGCAAGCTGACGGTGAATGCCGAGCGCCTCGCGGCCGATCTGGATGCGAGCTGGGAAGTGCTGGCCGAGGCGGTGCAGACGGTGATGCGCCGCTATGGGCTGCCGGAGCCGTACGAGCAGTTGAAGGCGCTGACGCGCGGCCAGGGCATCACGCGGGAGTCGATGCGCAGCTTCATCGAGGGATTGGCGTTGCCGGCCGAGGCGAAGCAGCGGTTGCTGGAGCTGACGCCGGGCGGGTACGTGGGGTTGGCCGAAGGGTTGGCTCGGGACGTCTGATTGTCGGGGGCGGCCCTTCGACTTCGCCTCGCTACGCTCAGAGTGAACGGCCCTTTGGGGTTGGACCATTTTGGCCCGTCTGAGACCGTTCGTCCTTCGACTTCGCTTCGCCACGTTCAGGGGTGAACAGCTCTTGGGGGCACGGATCATTCGGTCCGTATGAAGAACCGTTCGCCCTGAGCGTAGGCCCGCGGGGCCAGTCGCAGGGTTGCCTGTAGCCGTAAGCTCCGCCCGAACCCTCTCCCGCCCTTCGGGCACCCTCTCCCGGAGGGAGAGGGACAAAAAAAAGCCCCTCTCCCATCGGGAGAGGGGTTGGGGTGAGGGTCCGGCTCTTGCCATACGGCTCGGAGAGCACAGGGAAATCGAAGGGCCTCGCCCCTCGACCCGGCTTCCTCAGGCAGCTGCCGTCGCCCGCCGTGCCAGCCCTTCCTCATCCATCACCGCCTGCACCGCCGGCCGCTCGAGCATGCGGTGCTGGAACGCCTGGATCGCCGGGAAGGCGGACAGGTCCAGGTCCACGTGGCGCGCCCAGTTGGTCACGGTGAACAGGTAGGCATCGGCCGCGGTGAACTGGTCGCCGAGCAGCCACGGATGCGTGGCGAGTGCACTTTCGATCAACGCATAGCGCTTGTGCAGGTATTCCTTGCGCTCCTGCCGCGTCGCCTCGGGCGTGTCCGGCTTGAACAGCGGGCTGTAGGACTTGTGGATCTCGGAGTTGATGTAGCCCAGCACTTCCTGCAGGCGGTAGCGGGCCAGCGTGCCGTTCGCCGGCGCCAGGCCCGAGGCGGGCTCGAGGTCGGCCAGGTACTGCACGATCGCCGGGCCTTCGGTCAGCAGCTGGCCGTCGTCCAGTTCCAGCGCGGGCACGTAACCCTTGGGGTTGATCGCCAGGAAGTCGGCACCGTCCTCGGTGCGCTTGGTCTTGCCGTCGACCTTCACCAGCTGGAGGTCGATGCCGGCCTCGCGCGCCACGATGTGCGGGGAAAGCGAGCAGGCACCGGGCATGTAGTAGAGCTTCATGGGTCACTCCTTTGGTGGGGGATGGGATGTCCGTCGAACGTGCCGCGCATCCTAGCCGCACAAAGTTACTGTTGGATACCACCTAACCATGAATTAGTGCCAGAATGTGGTATCCCCACGGTTACCGAGGACACGCCCATGGGCCTGCCACTGCGCAAGAGCAAGGTCGCCGCGCCGCCGCCGGCGTGCCCGCTCACCGAGAGCCTGGCGTTGCTGCGCGGCGCCTGGGCGCCCAACGTGATCTGGTACCTGAGTGCCGAGCCACGGCGCTTCGGCGAACTGCGCCACGACATCCCGCGCATCTCCGCACGCGTACTCAGCGCGCGGCTGCGCGAGCTCGAATCGCGCGGGCTGGTGACGCGGCGGGTACTGGATACCTCGCCGCCGTCGGCCGAATACGCGCTGACGCCGCTGGGACGGGAACTGCTGCCGGCGATCGAGGCGCTGGCGCGCGTGGGGCGCAAGTTGATCGACCAGTGGGAGCTGGGGGCACCCAGCGCCAGGGCGCGGGGACGCCGGGTTGCCTGATGGGGACTGCTTTTGAGCTCGCACTCCAGCTCGAGCTCTGATTCTTCCGCATTCGCGATGCAGCCTCCTCTCCTCTGCGGGTAGAGCGCCCCAACGCCGCGCGCTCCGGCTACCTCTCCCCGGAGGGGAGAGGGTTGGGGTGAGGGGCGGCGCTTGCGGGGATGGCTCGCTCCTGCCGGACGTGCGCTGCCGCTTCCCGCCCGCCCGAACGGTCGGGCGAGCCCCGGCCCCTCACCCTGCCCTCTCCCCGGAGGGGAGAGGGTTCAAGCTCGGATCCCGCGGCATTGCGCTGCAAACTCCCTCTCCCCCTTCCGGGGGAGGATTCAAGCAAGCGCATGCATGGCAGAGCGCGGCCTCGACCTCAGGCCGCCGTGGCCTTTGCGGCAAGCGAGGAGCCTGCGCCTTCCACCTCGTCGGAGCCTTCGTTGACGCCCTCGAACAGGAAGGTCGACAGGTAGCGCTCGCCGGTATCGGGCAGCATCGCCAGCAGGACCGAGCCTTCCGGCGCGTCCTTGGCGGCCTGCAGCGCGGCCGCCAGCGTGGCGCCGGAGGAGAGGCCCACGAAGATGCCTTCCTGCTCGGCGAGCTGGCGCGCGGTGTCGCGGGCGACTGTGTCGTCCACCGGCAGGATCTGGTCGACCACCTTGCGGTTGAGCACGCCCGGGACGAAATCGGGGGTCCAGCCCTGGATCTTGTGCGGCTGCCATTCCTTGCCCGACAGCAGTGCCGCGCCGGCCGGCTCGCTGGCGATGATCTTTACCTCGGGCCGGGCGACCTTGAGCACCTCGCCCACGCCGGTCAGCGTGCCGCCGGTACCCCAGCCGGTGACGAAGTAGTCGAGCCGGCGGCCGGCGAAGTCGCGCAGGATCTCGGCCGCGGTCGTGCTGCGATGGTAGGCGGGGTTGGCCGGGTTCTCGAACTGGCTGGCGAGGAACCAGCCATGGTTCTTCGCCAGCTCCGCGGCCTTCTCGACCATGCCGGTGCCGCGGGCGGCCGCGGGGGTCAGCACGACCTTGCCGCCGTAGGCGCGGATCAGCTTGCGCCGCTCGATCGAGAAGGTTTCGGTCATCACCGCCACGAACGGGTAGCCGCGCGCCGCGCACACCGCGGCCAGCGCCACGCCGGTGTTGCCGGAGGTCGCCTCCACCACGGTCTGGCCGGGCTTGAGCGTGCCGCGGCGCTCGGCGTCCAGGATGATCGCCAGCGCCAGGCGATCCTTCACCGAGCCGGCCGGGTTGAAGGCCTCGACCTTCACGTAGAGTTCGACGTTCCTGGGCGCGAGCCGGTGCAGCTTGACGATCGGCGTATTGCCGATGGTGTCGAGGATGCTGTCGTAGATCATGGGTGCTGACTCCTGGAAGAGTGCCGGCGGACGCGCCGGCGAGATGGTCATGCCTGGTGGAGCGCGGCAAGCACGTCGTCCTGGCGTGCCGGTGGGCGAACGCGGGCCGCCCTGCCCGCCTCGTCGATGTCGTGGACGCCCGCCCCCAGCGTAGGCGCGCCGAACCACGCCAGCGAATCGGCCAGCGCGGCGACCTCGCCGAGTATCAGCAGCGCGGGTGAACGAACCGCATGGGACGCGGCGCGTGCGGCGAGCTGGGCCAGCGTGCCGGTCACCACGCGCTGGTCGGCGCGCGACCCGTTCTCGACCAGCGCGAACGGGGTGGACGCCGCGCGGCCGTGTTCGAGCAGCCGCGCCTGCAGGGTGGCCAGCTCGCCCACGCCCATGTAGACCGCAAGGGTCTGTCTTTCCTGCGCCAGTGCCGCCCAGTCGAGCGTGTCGTGCGAGGCCTGGCAGTGCGCGGTGAGCAGGCGCACGGACTGGGCGTGTTCGCGGTGGGTCAGCGGCACGCCGGCGTAGGCCGCGCAGGCGAGCGCCGCGGTGATGCCGGGCACCACTTCATAGGGGATGCCATGGCCGCGCAGGAACTGAAGCTCCTCGCCACCACGTCCGAACACGAACGGGTCGCCGCCCTTGAGCCGCACCACGCGGCGCCCCGCACGGGCGTGCTCGAGCATGAGTGCGTGGATCTGCGCCTGGGTGGCGTGGTGGCGGCCGGCCTGCTTGCCCACTTCGATGCGCTCGGCGTCGCGCCGCGCGAGCGCCAGCACCTCGGCGCCGACCAGCCGGTCGTGCAGGATCACGTCCGCCTCGTTGAGCGCGCGCAGGGCGCGCAAGGTCAGCAGTCCCGGATCGCCGGGGCCGGCACCGACCAGCACCACCGCACCGGCGGGTGTATCCGCCGACCCGGCCAGGGCCTGCTCGGCCGCGACGCGTGCTTCGGTCTCGCGGCCCTGACGCAACAGCGTCGCCACCGGACCGGCGAACAGCGTCTCGTAGAAGCGTCGCCGCGCGGCCGGCTGCTTGAAGCGCAGGCGGATACGCGGGCGCAGCCGGGCCGCCAACGTGGCGAGCGCACCGAGCGAATGGTCCAGCAGGGTCTCCAATCGTTCTCGCAGCAGGCGCGCCAGCATCGGCGCCTGGCCACCGCTGGAGATGGCGATGGTCAGCGGTGCGCGGTCGATCACCGCGGGCACGTGGAAGCTGGACAGCTGCGCATCGTCCACCACGTTGACGAACAGCCGGCGCAGGCCGGCCAGCTCGGCGATCAGGGCATTGGTGGCCCGATCGGAGGTGGCCGCGACGACCAGCCAGATGCGCTCGAGCCAGGCCTCGCGGAAGGCCTCCGGCCGGTGGGCGACGCGACCCTGCTCCACCCACCGGTGCAGCTGCGGCGTCAGCACTGGCGCATTCACCGTCACCTGCGCGCCGGCCTCGAGCAACGCCGCCACCTTGCGCTCGGCCACGGTGCCGCCGCCGACCACCAGGACGGCGCGGCGCGAGAGGTCGGCAAACAGCGGGTAGAGCTTCAAAGGGAACAGCCTGCAGGATGGAGTCCGACCACGCTAGGCGGGCGCTCCGCAGGCGGCAAATGATTTGGGACGATCGACATATGCCTTCACGGCATGTGAACCGCGGCGCCCGGAACATTTCCTTGACATGATCGCTCACTGGACGTATAGACGTCCAAATGATTTGCGAACGGAAGCCACCGCGTCCCCCTCGCGCTGGCGCTGGCCAGGGGGACGCATCCGGGCGATGTACCGTCATCCGCCCGCGTCCGCCCCTCCCGCCGAACGAATACGGATAACCCGCCATGACCCTGGTCCAACTCCGCTGCCTGGTCGCCATCGCCGACGCCGGGCTCAACATCACCCTGGCGGCCGAACGCGTGCATGCCACCCAACCGGGCCTCAGCAAGCAACTCAAGCAGCTCGAGGACGAACTCGGCTTCAAGCTGTTCGTGCGCAAGGGCAAGAGCCTGGATGCGGTCACCCATGCCGGCCGCCAGGTGCTCGAGCGCGCGCGGGTGATCCTGGCGGAGGCGGCCAACATCCGCTCGATCGCCGCCAACCTGCGCAACGAGGCGCACGGCGAGCTGCGCATCGCCACCACCCATACCCAGGCGCGCTTCGCCCTGCCCGCCTCGATCGCCGCGCTCAACGCCGCCTATCCGCAGGTGAGCGTGCACCTGCAACCGGGCCAGGACGCCGACGTGCTGGCCCAGCTGGAGGCCGGCCGCGTGGACCTGGCGGTGATCAGCACCGCCGGGGCGCCCCCGTCCATCGGCATCGCCCTGCCCGCCTATCGCTGGCATCGGGTGGTTCTGGCGCCGGCCGGCCACGCCCTCGCCCGGCGCGCCCTCCCGCCCACGCTGGCCGAACTCGCCGCCGAGCCGCTGATCAGCTACGACTCCTCGGTCAAGTCGGAATCATCGCTGCGGCGGGCATTCGAGGCGATCGGGCTGGAGCCGCAGATCGCGATGACCGCGGGCGACGCCGACCTCATCAAGACCTACGTGCGCGCGGGCATGGGGGTCGGCGTGCTGGCCGAGATGGCCATGCTGGCCGCCGACGCGGACCTGCACGTGTTGCCGGCCGACCACCTCTTCCCCCAATGCACCACCTGGATCGTGCTGCGGCGGGAGGCGGTGGTGCGGGAGTTCGTGCTGGAGTTCATCGGGCGGTTCGCGCCGCACCTGGATCGACGGGACGTGGCGCGCGCGCTGGCCGGCGACGAGTTACCGGCCGCATGGCCGCAGGCGCCACACTGGCGCGAACGGTCCGTGGCGCTTCCGGATGCCGCCTGACACGCTCTGCTCCCTCTCGCCTCGAGGAGAGGGAGCGAGGCACATCAGGCGATTCGGCAAGCGCGCTTGCGGGCGACGGGGCGCCGGCGGAGTGGCAGCAGGCACCGCGTTCCCGCTCGCCTCCGGGAGGGGCTCGCTGTTGCTTCCTCTCCCCTTCGGGGGGAGGAAGCTGACACGCGCGTTTGCAGATTGTCGGGCGAGCCCCGGCCCCTCACCCCGACCCTATCCCCGGAGGGGAGAGGGAGCTAAGGCGCGGCGCTTTACGACCGCTTGGCTGGATGCCGCTCGCGCAGGATCTCCACCACGTCGGGGAAGGAGAACCAGGCGGGGATTTCCCTGCCCTCGCGCAGGCGCTGCCGCAGCTCGGTGCCGGAGATGTCGCGCACCTCGTCGGTGGGCTCCACTTCGGTGGTGGGAATGTAGGCATCGCGGTTGACCGCGTACACCATCGCCGGGAACGGCACGATCCGGATACCCAGTTCCGCCTGGTGCCGTTCCAGCAACGCCTGGGCTTCGTACGGGCCGTAGAACGGCTTGCCGCTGG
Organism: Frateuria sp.; assembly: GCF_035695185.1. Taxonomy (GTDB): domain Bacteria; phylum Pseudomonadota; class Gammaproteobacteria; order Xanthomonadales; family Rhodanobacteraceae; genus Frateuria_A. Next base: position 10,730 of record NZ_DASSES010000210.1, on the reverse strand, counting down.
CGTCCTTGCCCGGGCCGGCATGGTCGCGTCCGACGATGAAATGGCTGGCGCCGTAGTTCTTGCGGATGATCGCGTGCCACATCGCCTCGCGCGGGCCGCCCATGCGCATGGCCAGCGGCAGCAGCGATAATTTCGCCTGGCCTTCGGGGTAGTGCGAGAGCAGCGCGCGGTAGCAGCGCACGCGGGTGAAGTAGTCGACGTCGTCCGGCTTGGTGCGCCCGACCGAGGGCTGGATCAGCAGCCTGGCGTCGATCTGCTCGGCCGCCCGCAGGGTGAGCTCGCGGTGCGCGCGATGCATCGGGTTGCGTGTCTGGAAGGCGACGATGCGGTTCCAGCCGTTGGTCTCGAACCAGGTGCGCAGGCTGCGCGGCGTATCGCGCAACTCGGCGAAGTCCGGATGCGCGGGCGGCTGCAGGCCACGCACGCGGCCGCCCAGGTAGACCGGGCCGGTGCGGTCGAGCAGCTCGGCCACGCCCGGGTGCGTGCGGTCGCTGGTGCCGAATACGCGCAGGGCCTCGTGCAGGCGATCGGGCCAGTAGATGTCCTGCACCTCGAGCAGCGCCAGCGGCACCCCGCCGGTGTCGCGCAGCACCACCTCGACGCCGTGCGACAGGTCGGCCGAGAAGGCCTCTTCCACGTCCAGGGTGATCGGCATCGGCCACAGCGTGCCATCGGCCAGGCGCATGTCCTGCACCACGGCGTTGTAGTCGCTGCGGCCGAGGAAGCCCTCCAGCGGCGAGAAGGCGCCGGAAAGCAGCAGCTCCAGGTCGCACAACTGGCGCGTGTTGAGCGTCAGCGACGGCAGGCTGCCGATGCGCCCGTCCAGCGCCGCGGCGTCCGCGGGCGGCAGATAGAGCTCCTTGAGTGTGCCGCCGTGCGGGGCAATCAACCGGTCGGCGGCGCCGGTGACGGCAGGGAGGGCAGTCACGCTCATGTCGCTCATCCTCCAGTCGCTGTCCACCCGGAAAGGCTAGTGCATGGCTCAGACGATGTTGTGCAGGCCGCATTCACGCTTGAGGCCGAAGAAGCGGGTGTCGTCCGGGTCCATTCCCGGTTCCCAGCGGTGGCTGGTGTGCACGTCGCCGATCGAGGTGTAGCCCTGGTCCCACAGCGGGTGGTACGGCAGGCCGTGACGCTTGAGGTAGCCGCCCACGTCGCGGTCGGTCCAGTCGGCCAGCGGATGGAACTTCCAGCGGCCGTGGCGGTGCTCGGCAAAGGCGACGCCCGCTCGCGTCCGGGCCTGGCTGCGGCGCAGGCCGGCGAACCAGCCGACCGCCTCCAGCTCCGCCAGGGCGCGCTGCATCGGCTCGACCTTGCGGAGCTGGTTGTAGCGGTCGATGCCTTCCACGCCCTGCTCCCACAGGCGGCCGTGGCGAGCCTCCATCCATGCGGGGCCCAGCGCGGCCCGGTACACCTTCAGGTTGAGCCCGAGCCGGTCGGTGAGTTCGTCCACGAAACGGTAGGTCTCGGGGAACAGGTAGCCGGTGTCGATCAGCACCACCGGGATCGATGGCCGCTGGCGCGTCACCATGTGCAGCGACACCGCCGCCTGGGCGCCAAAGCTGGAGGACAGCACATGCTCGCCGGGCACGTGCTGCAGCGCCCAGGCAACCCGCGCCTCGGCGTCGAGCCGCGAGAGATGGGCATTGATTTCGGCCAGCGCCCGAGGCTCTCCCGTGTTCTGGGAGAGGCGTACCGCGCTCATGCGATCCCCTCCGCCGGAATCTGCCGCGCGGGCCCGAGCACGTCGCTGCGTACCAGGAAATCGCCGAACCCTTCGCCGGGCGAGCGCTCCGCCGCGTAGCGGGCGAACAGCGGTTCGAGCGCGTCCAGGATCGCCGGCTCGTCCACGTTCTCGCGATACGGGCGGTTCAGGCGCTGGCCGGCGAAATCCGCGCCCAGGCGCAGGTCATAGCGCCCGGGCGCGCGGCCGACCAGCGCGATCTCGCCGAGGTAGGGCCGGGAGCAACCGTTCGGGCAGCCGGACAGGCGCAGCAGGATCGGCGCCTCCAGCAAGCCATGCCGCGCCAGCTGCGCCTCGAGCCTGTCCAGGATCGTCGGCAGGTAACGCTCGCTCTCGGCCATCGCCAGGCCGCAGGTCGGCAGCGCCACGCAGGCGATGGCGTGACGGCGTATCGCGCTCTGCCGGCGATAGCCGTCCAGCCCGTGCCCGGCGACGATGGCGTCGATGCGCGCGCGGTCGCCGGCCTCGACGTTGGCCACGATCACGTTCTGGTTGCAGGTCAGGCGGAAGTCGCCGGTGTGCACGCGGGCAAGCTCGCGCATGCCGCTGAGCAGGCGGCGTTCGCCGCGGTCGAGCAAACGGCCGGACTCGATGTGCAGGGTCAGGTGCCAGCGGCCGTCCCCGCCCTGCAGCCAGCCGTAGCGGTCGCCGTTGTGCTCGAAACGGTACGGGCGCGCCGGCTCCAGGGCGAAGCCCAGGCGGCGCTCCAGTTCGGCCTTGAAGGCGTCGGTGCCGCGCCGGTCGAGCGTGTACTTCAGCCTGGCGTGCCTGCGCTCGCCGCGGTCGCCCCAGTCGCGCTGGATGGCGATGATCTGCTCGGCGGCCGCGCGGAGCCGGTCGGGCGTCACGAAGCCGACCACCTCGGCCAGCCGCGGGTACGTCGTGGGGTCGCCGTGGGTGGCGCCCATGCCGCCGCCGATGGCGAGATTGAAACCGGCAAGGCGGCCATCCCCGGCGATGGCGATGAGACCGAGGTCCTGCGCGAACACGTCGATGTCGTTGAGCGGCGGGATCGCCAGGCCGATCTTGAACTTGCGCGGCAGGTAGCTGCGGCCGTAGAGCGGCTCGGGTTCCGGCTCGCCGACCAGCTTCTCGCCATCGAGCCAGAGCTCGTGGTAGGCGGTGGTCCTGGGCGCCAGCTCCTCCGACAGCTTCGCGGCCCAGGCGTAGGCTTCGGCATGTGCCGCCGACTGCATCGGCAGCGGCGTGCTCACCACGTTGCGCAACACGTCGCCGCAGGCGGCGATGGTGCTGGCCATGGCGTGGTTGATCGCCGCGATGGTGGGCTTGAGGTCGTTCTTCAGGATGCCGTGCCACTGGAAGGTCTGGCGCGTGGTGATGCGCAGGCCGCTGCTGGCGTAGTCGCGGGCGAGCCGGTCGAACACCAGCCATTGCGCCGGCGTGACCACGCCACCCGGGAGGCGCGCACGCAGCATGAAGCTGTAGAGCGGCTCCAGCTTCTGTTTGCGGCGCTCCTCGCGCAGGTCGCGGTCGTCCTGCTGGTAGCTGCCGTGGAATTTGAGCAGTTTGGTGTCGGCCTCGCCGATGGCGCCGGTGACAGGATCGGCCAGGCCCTCGGCGATGGAACCGCGCAGCTGGCGGCTGCGCTCCTTGACTAGTTCGAATTCGGAAAGTGCTGGCATGGTCAGTACACGTCGTGGGCGTAGCGGCCCTGGGTAAGGAGATCGGCGAGCCACTCCCTGGCGGTATCGGCGGAATGGCCGCCATGGGCGACGGCGATGTCAAGCAGCGCGGCATGCACGTCCTTCGCCATGTGGCTGGCGTCGCCGCACACATACAGGTGCGCGCCGCCCTCGAGCCAGGCATAGAGCTCCCTGCCCCGTTCGCGCAGGCGGTGCTGCACGTAGGTCTTGTGCGCGCCGTCGCGCGAAAAGGCCAGGTCCAGGCGATGCAGGGCACGGCTCTTCAACGCCTCCTGCCACTCGACCTGGTAGAGGAAGTCGCGGGTGAAATGGCGGTTGCCGAAGAACAGCCAGTTGCGCCCGCGGGCGCCGCTCTCGCGACGGTCCTGCACGAAGGCGCGGAACGGCGCCACGCCCGTGCCCGGGCCGATCATGATGATGTCGCGACGGTCCTCGGCGGGCAGGCGGAAGCGCTCGTTGGGTTCGATGAACACCGGCAAGGAGGCGTCCTCCCCTGTCGCGGCGAGGAAGGCCGAGGCTGCGCCCCAATGGGGCATGCCGAAGGCTTCGTAGGCGACCCGCGCGACCGTGAGGTGGACCTCGTCCTCACCCACTGCGCGCGGGCTGGAGGCGATCGAATACAGGCGCGGCGTGAGCGGGCGCAATGCGGCCACCAACGCCTCCGCCGGCCAGGCGGCACGGTAGCGGCGCAGCAGGTCGATTGGCTGGTGGCTGGCCAGCAGCTGCGCGAACGATGCCGCGTGCTCCTTGCGCAGCACGCGCATCAGGTCCGCGTCGCCGCTGGCGGCCGCGTGCGCGGCGACGAAGGCGCGACTGAGCCGGGTCAGCTCGCGCTCGCGGCCCAGCCATTGCGCGAGCGGCAACGTGCGCCCGTCGTGGGTCACCTCCTGCGTCCCGTCCAGGTGCAGCGCCTGCAGCCATTGCTCGACCAGCGCGGGTGGCTGGGTCGGCCGGATGCCGACGGCGTCGCCGGGCGCGTAGCGCAGGCCGGAGCCTTCCAGCGACAGTTCCAGGTGATGCACGGCGCGTTCGCTCTCACGCGAGACGATCCGCTGGTTGGCCAGCACCGTGGCGGCGAAAGGCTTCTCGCGCGAATACGCGCCCCGCGCCGGTAACGCGTGCACGGTGGCGGCACGGACGACGGGCGGCTCCGCCCTGCCCAACCGCTCGCGGGCCTGCTCCAGGGCCCTGGCCGCCCATGGCACGGCAACCTGGTCGATGTCGACGTCCGCCTCGCCCAGCGGCGCGAGGCGTGTGGCGCCCAGTGCGGCGAGGCGCGCATCGAGCTGCCGGCCGACCTCGCAGAACTGCGGATAGCTCGAGTCGCCCAGACCCAGCACCGCATAGTGCAGTCCCGGCAGCCGGGGCGCGCGCTTGCCGAGGAGGAACTCGACCAGGCCGCGGGCATCGTCCGGCGGCTCGCCGTCGCCCTGGGTGCTGATCACGATCAGCAACTGGGTTTCCCTGGCCAGTTCGCGGTGCGAATAGGCATCCGCGCGGACCAGCCGCACCGGCAGGCCGCCCGACTCGCTGCGACCCGCCAACGCTTCTGCCAGTCGTTTGGCGTTGCCGGTCTGGCTGCCGTAGAGGATGGTCAGCCGCGCGGCCGCGACGTCGGCGGCGGGCGACTCGAGCGGCGCCACACCGCGCTGCACCTGTCCGGCGCGCGCGGCACTCCAGGCAGCCACCCAGTACAGCTGCTCCGGCGCCAGACCATCGGCCAGCCTGGCGAGCAAGGCGGTCTTTTCCGGATCGAGGGTGGCGGGCAAGGGCTCCGGGGCAACCAGGGCATTCACGCTGTCTTGTCCTTTTGGACGTCCAAATGTGGGGCCCGCACATCCTGGGCGTGCCACCCGCGCCAGGGAAAGGACAGCTCGGCATGTGGATATACCCGCCCCTTATTTCCGCGCGTGGGCAGCGCCTCCGATACTCCCGCCACCCTTACGCCCGCGCGCATCGATGACGCCTCCCGTCGAGTTCCTCACCTTCGCCGCTGTCGGCGCCCTCGCCCAACTGGTCGACGGCGCGCTGGGCATGGCCTATGGCGTGGCTTCGGCGGCGCTGCTGCTGGGCCTGGGCGTGCCGCCGGTCACCGCGACCGCGAGCGTGCACCAGGCGGAGGCGTTCACCTGCGGCGCCTCGGGGCTCAGCCACTGGCTTGCGGGCAACGTGCGCTGGCGGCTGTTCTGGATGCTGGCGATCCCGGGCGTGATCGGCGCGGTGGGTGGCGCCGCGGTGGTGGTGCATGTGCCGGCGGAGTGGATGCGGCTGGCGCTGACGCCCTACCTGCTCGGCATGGGCGTATTCCTGCTGGTGCGCGGCTCGGCCGGCCGTGCACCCGGGCCGGATGTTCCGCGCGGGACGCCGGTGCTGGGGCTGGGTGCCGGCTTCGCCGATGCGGTGGCCGGGGGTGGCTGGAGCGCGCTCACCGTCACCACGCTGGTCGCCCGCGGCGCCACGCCGCGGACGGTGATCGGCACGGTGCACCTGGCCAAGTGCGTGGTCAGCATCGCCGCCAGCGCCAGCTTCCTGCTGATGATCGGCCTCAGCCACGGCACCGCCGTGCTCGGGTTGATCGCCGGTGGCGTCGTGGCCGCGCCGGTGGGGGCGATATTCGCCCGACGCATGCCGGCGCGGGTGGCCACGGTGCTGGCGGCCATCGCCGTGCTGGGGCTGGGCCTCAACAATGTGGTGAAGGCGTTCGGCTAGGCACGACGCCGCTGCAGGAGCGACCTGTGCGGACCGGCATGCCTGGCGGTCGCGCCCAGGGGCCCACGCGGCCGATGCCAAGCCGGCACCGCGGCTTACAATGTCCCGATGAACCCACAGCTCCCCATCGAAGTCCGCGGCTCGGCAAGACAGCCGCTGGGCATGTCGCCGGCACAATTCCTGCGCGACTACTGGCAGAAGCGACCGTTGCTGATCCGCCACGCCTTCCCCGACTTCCAGTCGCCGCTGCGACCGGACGACCTGGGAGGCCTGGCCTGCGAGGATGGCGCGCTGTCCCGGCTGATCGTCCACGACGAGGCGCGTGAGCGCTGGTCGGTCAAGACCGGCCCGCTCGACGAAACCGATTTCGCCCGCACGCCCGACCGCAACTGGACCCTGCTGGTGCAGGACGTGGACAAGTGGGATGCCGACGTGGCGCAGTTGCTGGAGCACTTCCGCTTCCTGCCGAGCTGGCGCGTGGACGACGTGATGGTTTCCTACGCCGAACCGGGCGGCGGCGTGGGCGCCCACGTGGACCAGTACGATGTATTCCTGCTGCAGGGGCTGGGCCAGCGGCACTGGGCGATCAGCACGGACCCGGCGGCGCCGAAGGACTTCCGCCCGGACATCGAGCTCAAGCAACTGGCGCAGTTCGAGCCGACCCACGAGTGGCTGCTCGAAGCGGGCGACATGCTCTACCTGCCGCCCGGCGTTCCGCACGATGGCGTCGCCTTTGGTGGCCCGTGCATGACCTTCTCGATCGGCATGCGCGCCCCTTCGCAGGCCGAGCTCACCGGCGACCTCGCCGACTACCTCGCCGAGCGGCTGGACGAGTCGCAGCGCTACACCGATCCGGATCTCGCGCCGGCCCGTTCGATCGGCGAGATCGACACCGCCGCACTGGAACGCCTGCGCGCGACGCTGCCCTTCGCCAGCGCGCTGGACGAGGACACCCTCCGCGACTGGTTCGGCCGCTTCATCACCCGTTACCGCAATGCGCAAACGCCCGCGCCGCCGGCCCGGGCGGCGACCCTGGCCGCCCTGCGCAAGCGCCTGAAAGGCGGCGCGACGCTGCTGCGCCACCCCTGGTCGCGGCTCGCCTGGAGCCGCGGCCGGCGGGGCGCCGTGCTGTTCGCCAACGGCCAGGCCTATACCGCCCCGGTCGAATGGGCCCGGCGGCTGTGTGCCGAACGTTCGCTGACCCTTGACCCAATGCCGGGAGAGGATGCACTGGCGCTGCTGCTTGCCCTGGTCAACGACGGGCACCTGGTGCCGCACAAGGGACGCCGGTGACGGACGCGCCCGCGCCGGATGCGCTGCTGCCGGCGGCCAACGCGGCCGAACTGGCGGTAGCGCGGCAGATTCTGCTGGCCGGGGCGCGCCGGCAGGTGGACATCCGCGTCCCCCGGCTCGACGAGTCGCTCTACGCCAGCCCGGACGAGCTGGCCGAGCTGCGCCGGCTCGCCACCTCCGGCCGTGGCGCGCAGATCCGCCTGCTGCTCAACGATCCGGGCGCCGCGCTGCGCGACGGCCATCGACTGGTCCTGCTGATGCAGCGCCTGCCGAGCGTGATCCAGGTGCGCGTGCCGGTCGATGAGGTCGACCTGGGCAACCCGTCGGCTTTCCTGCTCACCGACAACGGCGGCTATCTGTTCATGCCGGACGCCGAACGCCCGCAGGGCCGCGCCGCACGGCTCGATCGCCCGGGCCTGGCGCCGCTGCGGCAACAGTTCGAGGAGATGTGGGAACGCGCCGAGCGGGCACGCGTGCTGCAGCCGCTGGATCTCTAGGCACGCAGCGCCGAACCTGCCCGTTCGACGGTCGAGGGCGCGGCGGACGGACGCCCGCCCTGCCCTGCCTCTACGTCACTTTCCGGTTCTTGCGACCGATCGCCACGATGATGATGGCAAAGGCCACCAGGCGGATGAGGTAGGCGGCGCTGCTGTCTTCGAAGTAGATGTTGATCGTCGCGATGACGATCTGTGCCAGGCCCATCAGGCCGAAGGCGAGCGAAAAGGCCAGGAACAGCGTATCGCCGGTGCGCCGCCAGAAGCGCAGGAAGAACAGGCCCGCGATGAACAGGCCCAGGGTGACCGCGCCGGCGAGGAAATACATCAGCATGTCATTCCCCCGCGTCCCAGATGAAACCGAACAGCAACGTCGCAACGGCCGCGAGCGAAACCAGGATGCGCGGCAGGGCCAGATCGACCCTGTTCGGCAGCACCACCAGGTCCAGCACCAGCAGCAGGTTGTTGATGGCGAGCAGCGAGAAACACATCGCGCTCCAGAACAGGAGCTTGGTGCGCGTGCGGTGGAAGCTGCGCCCCAGCATCACCGCGCAGATGGTGCTGGTGAAGAAGCACAGGAGATAGACGGCCGGCGCAAAGATATGGGACACGCGCTAGTCCTTTCGAAAACGGAATGCGTCAGCGAAGGCGACCAGGTTATCGGACCGGGATCGCATGATCAGGCGCAACACGGCATCGGGCGAGCGCACGTACAGTGTCTGCGACGCCACGACCAATTCGTGAAGGTCTTCGGAGGCTGGCCCATAGCGGACCAGATCGTCGCTCTCGCGCACGATCAGGCCGGCGGCGTGGAGCGATTCCACGGCCTGGCTCACGACCAGTTCGCTGGCCCGCAGCGCATCGACCAGTTCCGGGGAGGACCAGCAGCGCGCGGGATCGCGCAGCAGCAGGAACAGCAGTTCCATCGACCAGATGGACCGGAATGTCGACCGCAGGAAACCGGCTACATCCTTCTCCAATGGCATTCCGAAGTTCGCCCCCTTGTCTGGCGGATCATGCGGGCCCCCGTTCCCCCCAAAAGCCGATCCCAAGCGGAGCGACCTGCTGCAGATTGCCGCCCGCATTCTATGGACTCTTTCCCGCGAAGCCAACCCGGCGCCATGCTATGGTCGCGATGCCGGAAGGCGGAAAGGCAACCGGGGGGATGCCTGGGGAACGTCGGACCTGGATGGCGTGGCTTCGGCCCGCGCCGTCGGCCCCTGCGCCGGTCCGGCGGGCACCACGCCGCCGGCTGTTTGAAGCATGGGTTCAGCGTGGAAGGTGCACCCTCATCGGCTCGCCCCTCGATATGCCGGGTGCCAGCCGTATCCATGACTCGACCCTGGACAGGACGCGCTGTCACCACAGGAGACTCATGTGAGCGCCGAAATTTGCCTCGAATCGCTGGACCGCCCCCAGCTCATCGCCGCGCTTCGCAGCCTGCGCAGCGGCGATTTCAGCGTGCGCCTGCCCGAAAGCGGCCCCGGCGCCGACGTCGAGGTGGCGCGCCTGTTCAATGAAGTGGTCGGGTTCAACCGGCAACTCACCGAGGAACTGGAACGCCTGTCGATCGTGGTCGGCAAGGAAGGCCGGATCAACCAGCGTGGCCGCGTCAAGGCGGCCACCGGTGGCTGGGAGAGTGCGATCCGCTCGGTCAACGAACTGATCGAAGACATGGTGCAGCCCACCGCCGAGGTGGCGCGCGTGATCGGCGCGGTGGCCAAGGGCGACCTGTCGCAGACGATGACGGTGGAAATCGACGGCCGCCCGCTGCGCGGCGAGTTCCTGCGCATCGGCAAGGTGGTGAACACCATGGTGGCGCAGCTCGCCTCGTTCGCCTCCGAGGTGACCCGCGTGGCGCGCGAGGTGGGTACCGAGGGCAAGCTCGGCGGCCAGGCGACCGTGAAGGGCGTGGCCGGCACCTGGAAGGACCTGACCGACAACGTCAACGCGATGGCCACCAACCTCACCGGGCAGGTGCGCAACATCGCCGAGGTGACCACCGCGGTGGCCTCCGGCGACCTCTCCAAGAAGATCACCGTGGAGGTCAAGGGCGAGATCCTCGAGCTCAAGAACACCATCAACACGATGGTGGACCAGCTCAACTCCTTCGCCTCGGAAGTGACCCGCGTGGCGCGCGAGGTGGGTACCGAGGGCAAGCTCGGCGGCCAGGCACAGGTGCCCGGCGTGGCCGGCACCTGGAAGGACCTCACCGACAACGTGAACCTGATGGCCGACAACCTCACCGGCCAGGTGCGCAACATCGCCGAGGTGACCACCGCGGTGGCCTCGGGCGACCTATCCAAGAAGATCACGGTGGAGGTCAAGGGCGAGATCCTCGAGCTCAAGAACACCATCAACGTGATGGTGGACCAGCTGAACGCGTTCGCCTCCGAGGTGACCCGCGTGGCGCGCGAGGTGGGTACCGAGGGCAAGCTCGGTGGCCAGGCACAGGTGCCCGGCGTCGCCGGCACCTGGAAGGACCTCACCGACAACGTGAACCTGATGGCCGACAACCTCACCGGCCAGGTGCGCAACATCGCGGAAGTGACCACGGCGGTGGCCACCGGCGACTTGTCCAAGAAGATCACGGTGGAGGTCAAGGGCGAGATCCTCGAACTGAAGAACACCATCAACGTGATGGTGGACCAGTTGAACGGCTTCGCCTCGGAGGTGACGCGCGTGGCGCGCGAGGTCGGCACCGAGGGCAAGCTCGGCGGCCAGGCGACCGTGAAGGGCGTCGCCGGCACCTGGAAGGACCTGACCGACAACGTCAACGCGATGGCGACCAACCTCACCGGCCAGGTGCGCAACATAGCCGAGGTG
>NZ_DASSES010000209.1:0-29751 GCF_035695185.1 Frateuria sp. | reverse complement strand
CCACCAGTTGTTGTTCATCTCGTTGACCTTGTCGATCAGGATGAACCCGGGCTCGGCGTAGTCGTACGTCGAGACCATGATCATGTCCCACAGGTGCCGCGCGCGGATGGTGCCGTAGATCTTGCAGGCGACCAGGCCGTCGTCGCGGGAGACGTAGTTCTCGTGGGTGGGCCACTCGCGCCAGACCACCTTGGTCGGGTCGGTGAGGTCGAGGTCGTCCTGCTCCTTGACGTGCACCGGGAACACCAGCGGCCAGTCCTGGTCGTGCTCGACCGCCTGCATGAAGCCGTCGGTGATCAGCAGGGAGAGGTTGAACTGGCGCAGCCGGCCGTCCTCGCGCTTGGCGCGGATGAATTCCTTGGCGTCCGGATGCGAGATGTCGAACGTGCCCATCTGCGCGCCGCGGCGGCCGCCGGCCGACGAGACGGTGAAGCACATCTTGTCGTAGATATCCATGAACGACAGCGGGCCGGAAGTGTAGGCGCCGGCGCCGGAGACGTACGCGCCGCGCGGGCGCAGCGTGGAGAATTCGTAGCCGATGCCGCAGCCGGCCTTCAGGGTCAGGCCCGCCTCGTGGACCTTCTCCAGGATGTCGTCCATCGAGTCGCGGATGGTGCCGGACACGGTGCAGTTGATCGTGGAGGTCGCCGGCTTGTGCTCCAGCGCGCCGGCGTTGGAGGTGATGCGGCCGGCCGGGATCGCGCCGCGGCGCAGCGCCCACAGGAAGCGCTCGTACCAGTGCGCGCGCAGCTCCTCGGTCGCCTCCACCCCGGCCAGGGCGCGCGCGACGCGCTGCCAGGTCTCGTCGATGGTGCCGTCCACCGGCTCGCCCGACTTGGTGCGCAGGCGGTACTTCTTGTCCCAGATGTCGTAGGAGGCCGGCTGCAGGGGGATGGCCGTGGCATCACGGTTGGCGGCGAGTGGTGCACGCATCGTGCTCATCGGATTGTCTGACTCCCGGCCTTGCGACCCAGCTGATGGTTATGACCCACGCCGCGCGGCGCCGCCGGTTCCCGAAGCTGCGGGCCAGGCGGTTCGCGCGTGCGTTTTTCCTTGAAGATCCGGCCTTGCGGCGCCCTCCCCCGAGGTTGCCGCAGCGACACAGCACTTGGGTGGGAGCCCGAACGACTCACACAAGATGTTGTGGTGCGACCGGGCATGAACGGTATCGCCGGCCTGCGTAGGCGTCAACAGAAATTTCAGTAAGCCTCGGCCTAGCGCGGGCTGGCGGTGTTCCGCCCGCGCCGTCGTCACCGTGGAACCCGGGCACCCGGTTTACAGTCGCAGGCTGGGTATCGTTTCAATGCATAAGGAGAACCGCATGTCCGCCCCTCGCCTTGCCCCTTTCGGCGCCCTCGTGCTGTGCAGCGCGCTGCTGCTGGGCTGGCCCGCCGCCAGCCGCGCCGCGTTGCCCGCGAGCGTGTCGGGCCAGCCGCTGCCTTCGCTGGCGCCGATGCTTGAGAAGGTGACGCCGGCGGTGGTGAACATCTCGACCAGGACGCGGGTGGCGGTGCGCGATCCGTACTTCGACGATCCGATCTTCCGCCAGTTCTTCGGCCTGCCCTCCTCGCCGCGCGAGCGCGTGGAGCAGAGCCTGGGTTCGGGGGTGATCGTCGATGCGGCCAAGGGCTATGTGCTGACCAACAACCACGTGGTCGGCGGCGCCGACGACATCACAGTGACGCTGCAGGACGGGCGCACTTTCAAGGGCAAGCTGATCGGCACCGATCCGGACACCGACGTGGCGGTAGTGCAGATACCCGCCAAAGGCCTCAAGGCACTGCCGGTGGCCGACTCCTCGAACCTGCGCGTGGGCGACTTCGTGGTGGCGGTGGGCGATCCGTTCGGGCTGGGCCAGACGGTGACCTCGGGCATCGTCTCGGCGCTGGGCCGCTCGGGCCTGGGCGGCGCGGGCTACCAGAACTTCATCCAGACCGATGCCTCGATCAACCCGGGCAACTCCGGCGGCGCGCTGGTCAACTTGAACGGCGAGCTGGTCGGCATCAACACGATGATCCTATCGCCCTCCGGCGGCAACGTCGGCATCGGCTTCGCCATCCCCAGCGACCTCACCGGACAGGTGATGAAGCAGCTGATCGAGCACGGCCGGGTGGTGCGCGGCAGCCTGGGCGTGCAGACGCAGGACATCACGCCGCGCATCGCCAAGCTGCTGAACCTGTCGACCAGCCAGGGCGTGGTGGTGACCCGGGTCGCACCGGATTCCGCCGCATCGCACGCGGGCCTGGCGCCGGGCGACGTGCTGCAGGCGATCGACGGCAAGCCGCTGCACGACAGCGACGAGCTGCGCAATGCCGAGGGCCTGCTGCCGTTGGGCAGCCAGGTCACGCTGAAGGTCAGGCGCAACGGCCAGCCGCGCCAGGTGCAGGCGACGCTGACGCCGGAGAAGCTCGCCACCGTCGACGGCGCCACGCTCGATGCCAGGCTCGCTGGCGTGCGCTTCAGCGAGCTGTCGATGGCCCAGCGCGGCCAGGGCGTGGCCGGCGTGGCGGTCGCCGCCGTGCAGGGCGGCAGCCGGGCCGACCGGCTCGGGCTGGGCGAAGGCGACATCGTGATCGGCGTGAACAACCGCCGCGTCACCAGCCTGCGCGAGCTGAGCGGGCTGGTGGCGATGCAGCCGCGGCAGCTGGTGCTGGTGGTGGAGAGCGACCAGGGCGTGCGCTACGTGCCGATGGATTGACGAGCGACGAGGGCCTTACTCCCTCACCCCAGGGCGAGGGAGCAGAGCCGCTCCATCCGAAGTACCAGGAGCGGTGCGCGTGCGACCCGCCCTGATCCCTCTCCCTCGGGGAGAGGGTTGGGGTGAGGGGCCGCTCTTGCGTAAGGGGTTGCTGCTGCGCGGGGCTGATGCGCTTTGGTCGGGCCAGGCGGCGACATGCCCGCGAGCCCCCGCCCCTCACCCCGGCCTCTCCCCGCAGGGGCGAGGGCGCAAAGCCCCTACTCCGCCTTTGCTTAACGCCAACCTGTGACCGTGCTTGATGTTTCGCGATGGGACCGATGAAATACCGGACTCCCATCACTGCGCGCCTGCCCTCTACACGGCACGCTCACGCAATCCATCGAAGCCGTAGGTCGTCCGAAGTCATGCCCGTCCGTCCCGTTCGCCTGTCCGTCGCCGCCCTGCTGGGCGCGTGCCTCACTACTGTCGCCCTCGCTTCCGGCCCCACGCTGGTGCTGCGCGGCGATGTCGCCACCACGCGTGGCCTGATGCAGGACCTGACCACGGCCTGGGCCAAGGGCGGCCACGGCCGCATCGACGTGCAGCCGTTCAACACCGCCTCGGGCCTGGATGCGCTGCGCAGCGGCAGCGCCGACATCGCCGGCAGCGCGCGCCCGGGCAACGGCAGCGCGCAGGAGTCGGGGCTGGTGTTCACGCCGGTGGCGTGGGACGCACTGGTGATGATCACCCACCCCAGCAACCCGGTGAGCAACCTCAGCCTCAAGCAACTGCACGACATCTACTACGGCAAGATCACCAACTGGAGTGAAGTCGGCGGCCGCAGCGCGCCGATGGACGTGTACGCGGTGGCGAGCCCGGGCGACGGCGTCGAGTTCAGCCTGCGCAAGCTGCTGTTCGGCCGCGGCAACCAGCCGGTGGCCGCGCCGCGCCTGTACGTCAACACCGCCAAGCTGGAAGAGGCGGTGGCGCTCGACCCGAAGGCGATCGGCGTGACCACGCTCTCGCGCGTGGCCGGCAACCACAAGATCAAGATGATCCGCATCGACGGCACCGCGCCGAGCCAGGCGACGGTCGCCAGCGGCAGCTACAAGCTCTACTCCCCGCTCTACCTGGTGACCAACCCGAACAGCCCGCACGCCGCCGAGGCGCAGGCGTTCGTCGATTTCGCCAAGGGCGACAAGGCCGCCGCGGTGGTGCGCCGCGACGACGCGCTGCCCTACGACGCCGGCAGCGCGCTGGCCGCGGCCGATGCCTCGCGCCGGGCGCAGATCCTTGCCGCCGTGGGTGCGCATGCGGTGCCGCAGCCGACCCCGGCGACCGCGCCGGCGGTTGCCGCCCCGGGCGCCACCTACGCTTCGCGCGTGGCCATCGCGCCGACTTCCGAGCGCACCGGCGAGGCCCGGCGCGCGCTGGAGGAGCGCCGCGCGAAGGCCGCCGAGCTGGCCGCCGCGAAGGCGAGCCTGAAGGGCGTGCATGGTGAGGCGACCACGATCGATGCCGCCGCCGCACGCGGTCCGAAGTTCGCCAAAGTCACCGCCAGCGCCACGGTCAAATCCACCGCCGCCAGGCCGCGCACCTACAAGGTGGCCAAGGGCGACACGCTTTCCTCGATCGCCCACTCGCATGCGCTGGACGTGTCGGACCTGCGCGCCTGGAACCACATCAAGGGCAACGACATCCGGACCGGCCAGGTGCTGCGCCTGAGCGAGCGCTGAGCGCGGAGGGGCGCGCGTGCGCATCCTCGCGCTCACGCTGGACCTGGACGACACCCTGTGGCCGGTGCTGCCGGCGCTGGAAAGCGCCGATCGCGAGCTGGACGCCTACCTGCGCACGCATCATCCGGACGTGGCCACGCGCTGGCCGATTCCCGCGATGCGCCAGCTGCGTGCGCAGGTCGCCGCCGAACGGCTGGACCTGGCGCATGACTTCACCACCCAACGCCACCTGACCATGCAACGCGCCTTCGCCGCCTGCGGGCTGGCCGAGGCGCCGATCGAGGCGTTGTGGGAGGTCTACTTCGCCGCGCGCAACCGCGTGCAGCTGTATGCCGACGCGCTGCCGGCGCTGGAGCGGATCACCGCGCGCTGGCCGGTGGCGAGCCTGACCAACGGCAACGCGGACCTGGAACGGATCGGCATCCACATGCATTTCCATTGCCACGTCTGCGCGCGGGAGACCGGCGTGGGTAAGCCCGATGCGCGCATCTTCGAAGTGGCGGCGCAGCGGCTGGGGGTGGCACCGGGGGACATCCTGCATGTGGGGGACGATGCGGACCTGGACGTCCGCGGCGCGCGCGAGGCGGGGCTGCGCACGGCGTGGATCAACCGCGAACGCCGGCCCTGGCCGGTCCGGCATGGGGCGCCGCCGGACCTGGACCTGCCGGACCTCGCGGCGCTCGCCGACTGGCTGGAAGGCAGCCAGGTCGGGGTTTAGCGAGCGGACTTCCCCGCGAGCCCCGGCCCCTCACCCAACCTTCTCCCGGCGGGGAGAGGACTCGACATCGCGCTCGCCTGCACCCCGGTTTGGCATCCCCTCGCGATGGGGGCATCATGTCCGACTCGCCGCAAGCCACGAGGCACGAAGCCATGCCGGAGCGCTCCACGTCCGCCTTGATCGAACGCAAGGCCGGCAAGCCCCAGGGAATCGCCATCGAGACGGTCGACAGCGCGCGCTACAAGGCGGCGCTCAAGCGCCTGGACGCGCCACAGCGTCGCTGGCTGGAGCAGACCGGCTTCGAACCGAGACCCGGACGCTTCGCGCTGCTGCCCGATGCCGACGGCAAGCTGGCACGCGTGCTGGTGGCGGTCGATCCGGCCGAACCGCTGGCCGCACTGGCGGGCTTGCCCCATGCCCTCCCGGCGGGCACCTACCACCTGGCCGACGACGGCGCGCTCGCCGACCGCGGCCAGGCCGCACTCGGCTGGGCGCTGGGCGCCTACCGCTTCGAGCGCTACCGCAAGGGCGCGCGTGCGCCGGCGACGCTGGCCGTACCGGCAGCCGAGCTGGCCACGCTGGCGCCGCTCGTCGAGGCCACCGCGCGCGTGCGCGACCTGGTCAACACGCCGACCGAGGACATGGGGCCGGAACAGCTGGCCGATGCCGTGAAGCAACTGGCCAGGGCGCACAAGGCCAAGGTCCGCGAATGGGTCGGCGAGCAGCTGCTCGCGGCCAACTTCCCCACCATCCACGCGGTCGGCCGGGCCAGCCACCGCCCGCCGCGGCTGGTCGAGCTGAGCTGGGGCAAGGCCGCCGATCCGAAGCTGGTGGTGGTCGGCAAGGGCGTGTGCTTCGACACCGGCGGACTGGACATCAAGCCGTCCGACGGCATGCGCAACATGAAGAAAGACATGGGTGGCGCCGCGCACGCGATCGCGCTGGCCGGGCTGGTGATGCAGGCGAAGCTGCCGGTGAGGCTGACGCTGCTCGTGCCCGCCGTGGAGAACGCCATCGCCGGCAACGCGATGCGTCCCGGCGAGGTGATCACCACCCGCGCCGGGCACACGGTGGAAGTGGACAACACCGACGCCGAGGGCCGCCTGATCCTGTGCGACGCGCTGGCCTATGGCGCCGAGCAGCAGCCCGACCTGATGCTGGATTTCGCCACCCTGACCGGCGCCGCGCGCGTGGCGCTGGGCCCGGACCTGCCGGTGCTGTTCGCCAACCAGGACGCGGCGGCCGAGCAGTTGCTCGAGGCCGGGCGCGCCGTGGGCGACCCGCTGTGGCGGCTGCCGCTGTGGCGGCCGTATCGCAAGATGCTGGACTCCTCGGTGGCGGACTTCGCCAACGCCGGGCCCTCGCGGCATGCCGGCGCCATCACCGCCGCGCTGTACCTTGAGCGCTTCGTGCCCGACGGCCTGCCGTGGCTGCACCTGGATACCTACGCCTGGAACGACGCCGATCGCCCCGGCCGGCCGCGCGGCGGCGAGGCGATGGGCGTGCGCGCGATGTTCGCCCTGCTGCAGCGTCGCTACGCGCACTGACTCGCCGGCGCGACGGCCGGGGCGATCCGGCCCACTGCAAGCCGAGCCGGCGGAGGCCGACGCCCTGGTAAACCGGCCTCTCCAGGCATCCCGCCCCCAGGCAGCGGCCGGCCTCATCGCGGCCAGCGGCGAACTCCACCGACCGGCGCCCGTGGTCCGGCCTGGCGTCATACGCGGTCACGGCGCGGCCGGTGCGACCCAAGAAAGCGCGGATGCCCGCCAACCTGCCGCATCGCCTTTAGCTTCCATAGCAGCCTTCCAGCAGCGGCCCGGCAGGGCCGGAGGCACTTGCTGGCCGAACAGTTGTTGCTGTCATACTCGGCGTGCTCGTCAAGAGCGTGGGGGAAGCAGGGATTTACTTCACCGGGGAGAAGCACAATGAAATACGACTTGAACCACTTGTCTTTGGCAGTGCGTCTTGCGTTGAGTGCGGGTGTTTTTTCAGTAGCGGGAGTGGCTCAAGCGCAGGTTTCGACACCGGACAATCCGCCGTCGACCCAACAGACCGCGCAGGACCAGACAACGCAGGACCAGACCGCGCCGGACCAGACCGCGCCGGCCTCCAAGAAAGAAGCCAAGACCCTCGAATCGGTGCTAGTGACCGGCTCGCTGATCCGCCGCGTGGATGCCGAGACGGCCAGTCCGGTGATCACGCTGGACCGCGCAGCCATCAGCAATTCCGGCAAGCCGGTGCTGGGCGACGTGCTGCAGCAGATGCCGAGCATCGCCGGCAATGCCACCAATCCGCAGAACAACAGCAATGGCGGCGGCGTGGCCAGCCCCTTGCTGGAAGCCGGCGACGGCGCGTCGCGCGTCTCGCTGCGCGGCCTGGGTATCAACCGCACGCTGGTGCTGGTCAACGGCCAGCGCATGGCCAACCCGGACATCAACCTGATCCCGCCGGAGATGATCGAGCGGGTCGACGTGCTGGCCGAGGGTGCCTCGACCGTGTACGGCTCCGACGCCATCGGCGGCGTCGTCAACTTCATCCTGCGCAAGGACTTCAAGGGCGTCCAGTTCAGCCTGAACGACGGCATCTCCAGCCACGACGATGCCAAGCGGCGCGGTTTCAACCTGACCGGGGGCATGACCGGTGAGCGCTACAGCATCGCCGCGGGCATCGACTACAACAAGTACGACGAGACGCTTGCCGCCCGGCGCAAGTTCTCCAAGCAGCAGCTGTACCTGTCGAGCGGCTCGGTGATCGCAGCCGGTTCCAGCTCGATCCCGACCGGCCGCATCCAGGTGCCCGGGGCGATCGCCGCGCAGTACGGCTGCACGGTCGATCCGGCCACCGACACCGCCCAGGTGACGCTTGCCTCGGGCGACGGCTCCAGCCAGGCGGACTACCGCTGCCGGCTGGGCTCCGATACTTACAACTATGCAGCCCTGAACTACATCCAGACCGCACAGAAGCGCACCAACGGCTTCGTGCTCGCCAACTTCAACGTCACGGACAACGTGACCGCGTTCGTCGACGCGTTCTACAACCACACGGTTTCCAGCGGCCAGGATGCGCCCTCGCCGGTGGGTACGGGCGACGGCCTGATCATCTATTCGAGCAACCCGATCAACCCGTTCGGCGTCACCTTCAGCCAGGATCCGGTGGCCGGCGACCCGAACAGCGGCTACAACTTCCAGACCCGCCTCACCGGTGCCGGCACGCGCGTGCACAGCTACACCACCAACACCGGGCAGATCAACGCGGGGCTGCGCGGCAACTTCGGCCAGAGCAGCTGGATCTGGGACGCCTCGGTCAACTACAGCCACACCAAGCGCGACCAGCGCGACACCAACGAGATCGACATCCCGGCCCTGCAGGCGGCTGTCGACGCCGGCGCCAACATCTTCGACCAGGCCAATGCCGGCGACGTGCTGAGCGCGGGCGTGAAGACGCCGATCTACGTCTTCACCCAGTCGACCAAGCAGGCCCAGTTCGATGCCAGCGGCGAGCTGGCGGAACTGCCTGCCGGCGCGGTGCAGCTCTCGGTCGGCGCCCTGTACCGCAAGCAGTTCATGAACTACACCGTGAGCGACTTCGCGGTGCTCGACCCGGTGACCACCCGCTGCGAGATCCTGCAGGAAGCCTGCGGCTCGCCCGGGCGCGGCAGCTACAACGTCAAGGAGCTGTTCGCCGAGACGCTGATCCCGATCGTGTCCGACGTGCCGTGGGCCCGGTCGCTGTACCTGGACCTGGGCGTGCGCAGTTCCGACTACAGCACCACCGGCACCACGACCAACGGCAAGGTCGCGATCGAATGGCGCCCGACCGACGACCTGCTGGTTCGCGGCACGGTGTCCCAGGTGTTCCGCGCGCCGAACCTCAACGAGCTCTATGACGGCCGCACGCTGGTCCAGCCGGTGCTCAACGATCCGTGCGTCGGACGCACCGCCGAGGAACTCGCGGCGCACCAGGCGGCCTGCCAGTTCGTCCCGGTGAACTGGGCCGGCAACTCGCCGGCGCAGGTCAACACGTTCTACTCCGGTGCGGCCACGGTGGGCGCGACGCTGAAGCCCGAGCAGGGCAAGTCGATCGACTTCGGCCTGGTCTACGATCCGAACTGGCTGCCGGGGCTGTCCACCAGCCTCGACTTCTGGCACATCTACCTGTCCGACACGCTGACCGCGATCCAGGCCGATACGGTCGTCAACTCCTGCTTCAACAACAACGACAGTCCGTATTGCTCGTTCATCACGCGCCAGGACAACACCAGCCGGCAGCCGGGCCAGGTGTTCCTGATCAACACCCCGGTAGTCAACCTGGGCACGCTCAGTACCTCGGGCATCGACTACACGCTGCGCTACAAGCTGCCGCATTTCGATGTGGGAAGCATGGATCCGGGCAACTTCCAGGCCGGACTCAACACCAGCTACACGTCGAGCTACAAGGTCAACGCCACGCCGGGCGAGCCGGGCGCGCAGACGGTCAACTATGCGGGCACCTACACGCCGCAGTTCGGCAACATCTCGCGCTGGCGCGGCACGCTCACCCTCAACTGGGACAAGGGCAACTGGAATGCCCAGTGGCAGTCGCGCTACATCAACCACCTGACCGCGCTCAATGCCGACTACGCCATCGCCGGCGTCAACATCCCGGTCGCATCAGTGATCTACCACTCGATCCAGCTGGGCTATGCGGTGCCGTCCATCCACACCCGCTTCGACGTCGGCGTGGACAACATCATGGACAAGCAGCCGCCGCGGCTCTACCAGAACGGTTCGAACTACAACGTCGACACCGCCACCTATGACGTACTGGGTCGCTACTACTGGGCCCGTGCGACGGTGAAGTTCTGAGGCGGTAGCACCACGGCAAGCGCCGCAAGGCGTCGAGGTACCTGGAGGGGTCGCGGATGGTTCCGCGACCCCTCTTGCATAATGCGGGTCGGTCGACCGCGAACGAGAACGCATGCCCCAGCCAGCCACCGAGCTCGCCAACGCCATGGCCGCCGCCTACCACGCCGGTGACATGGAGGGCGTCCTTGCGCTTGCCGCCCGGGCGGGCAACGTGGGCGACGAAACCGGCCAGCTGCTGCTCGCACTGGCGCAACAGGCGACCGGCCGCTATGAGGAGGCCGCAGCGAGCTTCCGCCAGCTGGCGCAGCAGCGGCCCGAGGTCTCTGCCTACTGGAACAACCTGGGTGTCGCCTGCCGGCTGGGGGGCGACCCCGACGCGGCCGAACAGGCGCTGTCGAGGGCACGATCCCTGGCGCCGGCCGACGCCGACGTGCTCTACAACCTGGGCCTGCTCTACATCCAGCAGCGGCGTTGGCCGCTGGCCCGCGAGACCCTGCTCGATGCGGTGGAAGGCGCGCCGGGTTTCATCGAGGCACGCCTGCAGGCCGCGTACGCCTGCTACGTCTGCGGCGACAACACCGAGCAGGAGGCGATGCTGCTCGGGGCCGCCGACTGGCCCGCGCAACCGGCCGGGCAGGCCCTGATCCTGGCCGCCATGCTGTCGGCGCAGGGCGACCTGGACGCGGCGCTGCGAACGCTGGCGCGGGCGCAGTTGCCCGGCGGGCCGGCGGACGCACCCTTGCGCCTGCGCATCACCGCGCAGCGGGTCCTGCTGCATGAACGCAACAACCAGCTCGAACAGGCGCGCCGGGAGCTCGCGCAGCTGCCGCTCGATGCGCTCGACGCGCTGCCCGGCGACGCCCATCAGGCGCGCGCGGATGTCTGGCGCGCGCACGCCGCGCTGGCGATGCGCGCTGGCGCCTGGGCCGAGGCCGCGGCGCTGTACCGGCGCGCGCTGGCGCTGGCCAGCGACGAGGAGACGCGCGCCAGCGCCGGGTTCGCGCTGGCCTCGGCGTACGATCGGCAGGGGTGCCGCAGCGAGGCGTGGCAGGCCCTTCAGGACGCCCACGCGATCCAGCTGGAGATCGCCCGCGGCGTGCTGCCCGACCTGCTGGCACCCGACAGCCAGCCCCTGCAGGCGGCCGAGGTGGACCGCGATGCCTACATGCGCTGGACGCCGCTACCCGCGCCGGACAGCCGGCACAGCCCGGTCTTCGTGGTCGGCTTCCCGCGTTCCGGGACCACCCTGCTCGAGCAGATGCTCGACGCCCATCCGGACTTCCGCTCGATGGATGAGCGCGCCTTCATCCACGAGTTGACCGAGCGCATGGAGCTGGTCGGCCAGCGCTATCCCGCCGGCCTGGCGGAGCTGTCCGCAACCGAGGCCGACCAGCTGCGCGCCGCTTACTTCCGGATGGTCGGGCGCGTGCTGCCCGACCTCGGCCAGCATCGGCTGGTCGACAAGAATCCGCTCAACATGCTGTGCCTGCCGATGATCATGCGGCTGTTCCCACAGGCGCGCATCATCCTGTGCCTGCGCCATCCGTGCGACGTGCTGCTCAGCTGCGGCATGCAACCGTTCCGCTCGCCGGCGTTCATGGTGTTGTGTTCGTCGCTGCAACGCCTCGCGCGCGGTTACGTGCAGGCCTTCGAACAGTGGTACCGGCAGGTCGAGGTGTTCCGCCCGCAGGTGCTCGAGTGGCGCTACGAAGAAGTTGTCGGCGACCTCGACGGGCATCTCGCGCGGCTCGGGGCGTTCCTCGGGATCGCCGATGCGTCGCCGATGGCGCGCTTCGCCGAGCATGCGAGGAGCAAGCGCTTCATCAGCACGCCCAGCTACGCGCAAGTCACCCGGGGCGTGCACGCCGGGGCGGTCGGCCGCTGGCAGGGCTACCGCGAACAGTTCGAGCCGGTGCTGCCGCTGCTGCGGCCCCTGATCGACCGACTCGGCTACGACGCCTGAGCCGGCCGCCCGCACCGGAACCGGCGGCGTGTCCTCCGAGGGTGTCGCGCCGGCGGCACACGCGGCATGCTGTGCCGATCACCACCCAAGGAGTCTGCCCCGTGCATCCACGCCTGTCTCTGCTGGCGCTTGGCCTCGCCTTCGGCCTGGCCTGCGCCGGCGCGAGCGCATCCGGACCTGCCGCCGTCGAGCAGCCCCGGCTCACTGCGCAGACGCTCGCCTCCGGCGGCACCATGCCGGCCGAGCAGGCGCGCCTGCACTTCGACCATGCGGAGCTGCATTTCACGATCGATCCCGCACGGCGCCATCTGGAGGGCGAGGCGACGCTGCGCTTTACCGCGCGCGAGCCGACCGGCGTCCTGCTGCTGGACCTGGACAGAAACCTGTCGATTCGCACGATCACCGTCGACGGCAAGGCGCTCGCGAGGGATGCCTGGAACAACCCGGATGGGCGCCTGCGCATCCGCCTGCCCGAGCCGCTGGCCAAGGGCGGCAGCGTGCGCACCACGATCCGCTACGGCGGCCAGCCGCACGTCGCCCGGCGCGCGCCGTGGGACGGCGGCTTCGTGTGGAGCCATACGAAGGATGGCCAGCCGTGGATCGCCAGCGCCGTCGAAGGCGAAGGCTGCGACCTGTTCTGGCCGTGCATCGACCAGCCCACCGGCGAGCCGGACCTGGTCGACACCTGGGTCACCGTACCCCGCTCGCTGGCCGCGCCGGGCAACGGCGTGCTGGTGGACATCCAGGACCACGGTGCCACCCGCACCTGGCACTGGCGGATCAGGCAGCCGGACACCTACGCGATCACCCTCAACGTGGGGCCGTTCGAGGAGCTCAGGGGCGACTACAAGAGCCGCTACGGCAACACCATCCCGATGGAGCTGTGGTACCTGCGCGGGCACGAAGCGGGCGCGAGGGCGTTGTTCGCCGAGTTCCCGCGCATGCTCGACTTCTTCGAGCAGGAGATCGGGCCCTACCCGTTCGGCGACGAGAAGATGGGCGTGGTCGAGACGCCGCACCTGGGGATGGAGCACCAGACGCTCAACGCCTACGGCAACGGCTACCCGAAGAGCGAGTACGGCTTCGACTGGCTGCTGCAGCACGAATTCGCGCACGAGTGGTTCGGCAACCAGGTGACCAACCGCAACTGGGACGACATGTGGTTGCACGAGGGCTTCGGCACCTACATGCAGCCGCTCTACGGGCAGTACCTGCATGGCGACATGCCGTATTTCGCCATGCTGCACGACGAACGGATGAAGCTGTCCGACACCTCGCCCATCGTGTCCGGGCAGCCCAGGACCGAGGAAGCGGTCTACGACCCCAAGACCGGCCCCGGCCTGGACATCTACTACAAGGGCTCGCTGATGCTGCACACGCTGCGCGGGCTGATCGGCGACGACGCGTTCTTCGAGAGCGTGCGGCGGCTGGTCTACGGGCGGCCCGATCCACAGCCCGGCAACTTCACGCCGCGCTATGCCACCACGCGCGACTACATCGCCATCGTCGACCGGGTGACCGGCAACGACCTCAAGTGGTTCTTCGACGCCTACCTGTACGACGCGACACTGCCGAAGCTGGAGACGACCCGGAGCGGCGACATCGTCCGGTTCCGCTGGGTGACCGGCCATGGCGAGCCGTTCCCGATGCCGCTGGAGGTGCAGCTGGGCAACACCGTGCACACGCTGCCGATGGCCGACGGCACCGGCGAACTCGACGCGCCGCAAGGCAGCCTGATGATCGTCGACCCGCGCTCGAAGGTGCTGCGCGAGATGCCGCACGTGGCGGCGTTCCAGGCGTGGGAGAAGGCGCGGAAGGAGAAGGAGCAGGGGAAGGCGGGCAAGAAGGATTGAGCGCCGACTCCGGGGCCACTCCTTCGACTTCGCTGCGCGCAGGCTGAACGGTCGTGCCGGGCATTGCACCGTTCGGTCGCCTGGAAGGCCCGTGGGTGACCTCTCCCCAACCCCTCCCCCGGAGGAGAGGGGCTCCGCCCAGCGGACTTCCCGGCACTTCCCCGGCCGCCCCTCCCTGCCCACGTCCGCCCCCCCGCACCCCCGCACCCCTCTCCCTTCGGGAGAAGGTGCCGACAGGCGGGTGAGGGTTCGGGCGAAAGCCGTCAGCGTCAGGGGCCGAGCCCGACCAACAGGTGAAAAAAAGCCCGGCCAGGCCGGGCTTTTCGTTTATCAGCGCGGCTGCGTGGCCGGCTTCTGCGGCATCACCGCCGCGGTCGAGAACTTGCCGCCGTAGGGCAGCACCTCGGCCGCCAGCTTGGGGTCGTTCTTGATCATGCCGATCGCGTCGAACAGGATGTGCGCCGTTTCCTGCAGCTCCGGGTCCTTGGCCTTCTTGGCGTCCTTCTCCTGCTTGAGCTCGGCCTTGAGGCTGCGCTCGTTCGCGTTGAGGCCGTCGTCGAGGGTGGCCTCCTCACCGGCGAGGCTACCGTCCGTGCCGTCGATCGCCTTGTGGCGAGCGCGGAAGTCCGCCTGGACGGCGTCCTGGCGCTTGCGCTCGGCCTGGCGCTCGGCGAGGTTGAGCGAGACCGTCGTCTGCTCGCGCATCTTCTTGTACTGGGCCAGCTCGTCGAGCATCAGCCGCCAGGCCGGCGACTTGGCCACGCGCGCGTCATGCTTGCCCTTCAGCTGCGACAGGTAGGCGGTCAGATCGGCCACCTGGCTGTACGGCGCGGGCTGGATCCGCGTCCACGGCAGTGCATTGTCGTAGGTCGACTCGCCGAAGTCCTTCTCGTCGCCGTTCTTCGGGAACAGGATGTCCGGCGTCACGCCCTTGAGCTGGGTCGAACCCCCGTTGATGCGGAAGAACTCGGCGATGGTCATCTTCAGCTCGCCGTATTGCGGCTTCTCGCTGTCGCCCTGGGCGAAGCGGTCCAGATCCACCAGGTTCTGCACGGTGCCCTTGCCGAAGGTCGGCTCGCCGACGATCAGGCCGCGGCCGTAGTCCTGGATGGCCGCGGAGAAGATCTCCGAGGCCGAGGCGGATCCGCGGTTGACCAGCACCGCCATCGGGCCGCTCCAGGCCAGGCCCGGCTCGTCGTCGCCCTGCACCTCGACCTGGCCGCGCGCATCGCGCACCTGCACCACCGGACCCTGGTCGATGAACAGCCCGGTCAGCTCGTTGGCCTCGGCCAGCGAACCGCCGCCGTTGTTGCGCAGGTCCATCACGACACCCTGCACGCCGGCGGCCTTGAGCTCGCCGAGCAGCTTGGCGACGTCGCGGGTGGCGCTCTTGTAGTCCTTGTCGCCTTCGCGGCGCGCGCCGAAGTCGGAATAGAAGGTCGGCAGGTCGATCACGCCGATCTTGCGAGTGGCGTCGCCGTCCTTGATCTCGATGATCTTCTTCTTGGCGGCCTGCTCTTCGATGCTGACCTTCTTGCGCACCAGCGTGACGAACTCGTGCTTGCCGTCCAGGCCGGCATCCGCCGGCAGGATTTCCAGCCGCACGGTGGTGTCCTTCTTGCCGCGGATCTTGTCGACCACGTCATCCAGCCGCCAGCCGATCACGTCGGTCATCGGACCGGCCGTGCCCTGGCCGAGCGCCACGATGCGGTCGCCCACGTGCACCTTGCCGGACTTGTCGGCCGGACCGCCTGGCACGACCTCGCGGATCTGCGTGTACTCGTCACGCGCCTGCAGCACCGCGCCAATGCCCTCCAGCGAAAGCTTCATGGCGATGTCGAAGTTCTGCGCCGCGCGCGGGCCGAGGTAGTCGGTGTGCGGGTCGGTGGTCTCGGCGTACGCGTTCATGAAGGTCTGGAACGCGTCCTCGCCGTCGAGCTGCTTCACGCGGTCGATGTAGCCGGCGTAGCGCTTGTCCAGCGTCTTGCGGATGTCCTCGTCGCTCTTGCCGGCGAGCTTCAGACGCAGCCAGTCGTTCTTGGTGCGCTTGCGCCACAGGTCGTCCAGGGCGGCCTGGTCGGCCGGCCAGGCGGCATGCTCGCGGTCGAAGGTGTAGTTCTCTTCCTTGGTCAGGTCGAAGCCCTGCTTGAGCAGGCCGCGCGCGAAGGTCATGCGGTCGACCGCACGGCGCACGTAGAGGTTGAACACGCTGAACGGACCGGACAGGTCCTTGTTCCAGATCGCGTCGTCGAACTTGGTCTTGAGCGGCTCGAAGCGCGCCATGTCCTGCTGGGTGAAGAACACCTTCTCGCCGTCGAGCATGTCGAAGTAGGCCTTGTAGACCTTGGCCGACATGGCGTCGTCGAGGGGCTTGGCCTCGTAGTGGAAGCGCGTGAGGAAACGGGCGGACAGCTGGGCGGCATCGGCCTGGGTGGGCGAGGCCTCGAGCGGCAGCGTGGAAGCCTTGTGGCCCTCCTCGCCCTGCACGGCAGGTGCCTGCTCCCATGCATGGGCGGCCGGCAGGACGAAGGCAAGCAGCAGGGCGAGCGTGGGGCGCAGGGTCATGGGAATCTCAGGCGAGTTCGGTGACGCCGGCTGCATGGGCCTGCAGGTCGGCATGGTAGGAGGAACGCACCAGCGGGCCGGAAGCGACGTGGTGGAAGCCCATCGCCTCGCCGGCCGCGCGCAGCGCGTCGAATTCGTCGGGAGTCCAGTAGCGCACGACCGGGTGATGGTGCGGCGTGGGCTGCAGGTACTGGCCGATGGTGATCATGTCCACGTCATGGGCGCGTAGATCGCGCAGGGTCTCGATGACCTGCTCGTACGTCTCGCCCAGGCCCAGCATGATGCCGGACTTGGTCGGCACCTCCGGGTGCTGCGCCTTGAAGCGCTTGAGCAGGTCCAGCGACCACTGGTAGTCGGCGCCCGGGCGCACCTCGCGGTACAGGTGCGGGACGGTTTCCAGGTTGTGGTTGAAGACATCCGGCGGGAAGGCCTTGAGCACTTCCAGCGCCCGTTCCATGCGGCCCTTGCCGCGGAAGTCCGGGGTGAGGATCTCGATCTTGATCGTCGGGCTGGCGTGGCGTACGGCGCGGATGCAGCTGGCGAAGTGCTCGGCCCCGCCGTCGCGCAGGTCGTCGCGGTCGACCGAGGTGATCACCACGTACTTCAGGCGCATGTCGGCGATGGTCTGCGCCAGGCGCGCCGGCTCCAGCGGATCGGGCGGCTGCGGACGGCCATGGGCGACGTCGCAGAACGAGCAGCGCCGGGTGCAGACCTCGCCCAGGATCATGAAGGTGGCGGTGCCCTTGGAGAAGCACTCGTGGATGTTCGGGCAGCTGGCCTCCTCGCACACCGTCACCAGCGCGTTCTCGCGCAGGCGCGCCTTCAGCTCCTGCACGGCGTTGCCCTGCGGCAACCGCACGCGGATCCACGAGGGCTTGCGCAGGGTCGGCACGCTGGTGTCGAAACCGGCGCGGTTACGGGCAATCTTGTCGTTGCCCAGCTGTTTTTCGGCAACGACCGTATCAGCGTCGAGCACGCTGATCGGGATCACCCTGGAGGAAATTTCACTCATCTGCGACTGCCTAGACCGCGGCGCGCGCGGGGAGTTCGGGGAGGACGGGAGCGGCCGGCACCGCGTGGAAGCCGAACTGGCGGCAGAACTGTTCCACCAGCACGTCCTCGACTTGCGCCAACTGCGACGGGCCGCCCAAGTCTAGCACTTGCGTGACGGCCAAACCCTTGTAGCCACAAGGATTGATCCGGCCGAACGGCTCCAGGTCCATGGCCACGTTGAAGGCCAGCCCGTGGAAGCTGCAGCCCCGGCGCACGCGCAGGCCCAGCGCGGCCACCTTGGCGCCGGCCACGTAGACGCCCGGGGCGCCCTCCACCCGCGCGGCCTCGATCGACCAGTGCGCCAGCGTATCGATCAGCGCCTGTTCGATGCGGGAGACCAGCTCGCGCACGCCCACGCCGGTGCGGCGCAGGTCGATCAGCGGGTAGCCGACGATCTGGCCCGGCCCGTGGTAGGTCACCTGGCCACCGCGGTCGACCGGGATCAGCGGGATATCGCCCGGCGCCAGCACATGCTCCATCTTGCCGGCCTGGCCCAGGGTGAACACCGGGTCGTGCTCGAGCAGCCACAGCTCGTCGGGAGTGTCCGGGCCACGGGCGTCGGTGAAGGCGCTCATCGCCTTCCAGGTGCGCTCGTAGGGCTGACGGCCGAGACGGCGGATGAGGAGCGGGCGGGAGTCGGGGGGCATGTGGCGCTACCGGGGGAATGGGGAGCAGATGAGGCGCGCGGGCGAGGATTGCAAGCTGCGCCGCTTTGAAGTCCTCTCCCCTCCGGGGAGAAGGTTTGGGGCGAGGGGGGGGCTCGCGCGGAACCCGGTCGGTGAGGTTCAAGGCAAGCTCGGCCCCTCACCCCAGCCCTCTCCGCGGCGGGGAGAGGGCGCCAATCTCAGAGCGTGTAGCGGATCGCCGGATCGGCGCGCAGCGCGGCATGCGCTCTGTCGTACTGCTCGCGGTTGTCGCAGCGGAAGCTGACCGTCACCGAAACGAACTTGCCCTCGCGCGAGGCACGCTGGCTGACCGTCTCGTGCAGGACATGCAGGCCCTCGCCCTCGAGGATCCGTGGCACCCGCCTGGGCAGGTCCGCGCTGGCGTCGCCCAGCGCGGTGATCTCGAACTCACCCGGGAACTGGAAGCCCTTGCCTTCCTTCTTCGCCTGGCTGAAGTCGATTTCGTGCATTACTTGGTGTCCGCGGCAGGGGCCGTGGCCGCCGCGGCGTCCTTCTTGCCGCCGTGGAACCACAGCAGGATGGTATCCCACAGGCGCTTGAAGAAGCCGCCCGGCGGGGCGTCGTCGAGCGCCACCAGCGGCATCGACTGCAGTGGCTTGCCGTCGAGCGTGACGCGCAGGGTGCCCACCTGCTGGCCCTTCTTGAACGGCGCGATCAGCGTGGCGGGGATGTCCATCGCCGCCTTGAGCTGGTCGTACTGGCCGCGCTTGACGGTCACGTCCAGCGGCCGGGTGATGCCGATCGGCAGGGTGTCCGCCTCACCCTTCCACAGCTTGGGCGTGGCGAGCGGCTTGTTGGCGTCGTAGAGCTTGTGGGTTTCGTAGAAGCGGAAGCCGTAGTTGAGCAGCGCCATGGCCGAGTCGGCCCGCGCCTTCTCGGAACTTGCGCCCATCACGATGGCGATCATGCGCGAGTCGCCCTGCTTGGCCGAGGCGGCCAGGCAGTAGCCGGCCGCGGCGGTATGGCCGGTCTTGATGCCGTCCACGCTGGGATCGCGCCACAGCAGCGTGTTGCGGTTGCCCTGCTTGATGCCGTTCCATTCGAACTGCTTGACCGCGGAGATCGCGTAGTCGTCCGGGAAGTCGCGGATCAGCGCGCGCGAGAGGATCGCGATGTCGTGCGCGGTGGTGTAGTGGTTCTCGATCGGGTAGCCCGACGCGTTCTCGAAGTGCGAGTTGGTCATGCCCAGCTGCTTGGCGTAGGCATTCATCAGGTTGGCGAACGCTCCCTCGGAGCCGGCGGTGTGCTCGGCCAGCGCGATCGCGGCATCGTTGCCCGACTGGATGATCATGCCGTACAGCAGGTCCTTCAGCGGGACCTGGCTGTTGAGCTTGAGGAAGCTGGTCGAGCCGTCGGTACCGGCGCCGCCACCGCGCCAGGCGTGCTCGCTGATGGTGACCGGGTCGGTCATCTTGATCTTGCCGTTGCCCAGCTCGGCGGAAACGACGTAGTCGGTCATGATCTTGGTGATCGAGGCCGGCTCCA
Organism: Frateuria sp.; assembly: GCF_035695185.1. Lineage (GTDB taxonomy): Bacteria > Pseudomonadota > Gammaproteobacteria > Xanthomonadales > Rhodanobacteraceae > Frateuria_A. The sequence goes on along the minus strand of NZ_DASSES010000209.1, from coordinate 10,171 downwards.
CGCGTTCGTCCGGGTTCTTGCTGGCCAGGATCTGCCCGGTGGCGTAGTCCATCAGCACCCAGGCCTTGCCGTCGACGTCCGGCGGCGGCGGCACCGGCGCCTCCGGCACGGTCGGGCGCGGCACCGGCGAAGGCTTCGGCGGCGTCTGCTGCGCGAAGGCGGCGCCGACGACCAGCGCGGCGGCGGCAAAGGTGGTCAGGGTACGGCGGAAAAAGCTCATCGTCGGTATCGATCCCGTTGCTGTGGCCGGCGCCCCGCGCGCCAGCAAAAAATGCATCGCTCAGTCTACCGCGACCTGCGGCCGGGGAAGGCCGAGCTGTTCGATCTGGTCGATGACCCGGTCAGCCTGGCCGACGTCGTCCAGCGGGCCCACGCGCACGCGGCGGATGTCGCGCCCGCCCACCTCCACGTCGGTCACCTGCACAGGCGCCAGCCTGGCCGACCGGAGCCGGTTGGCCACGCGGTCGGCGTTGGCCAGGTCCGCGAAAGCCCCCACCTGCAGCCAGATCGCCGGGTGGGCGCCACCCGTTGGGACCGCCGGCTGGCCGGTCAGTTCCGCGGGCGCGGCATCGTCCGGATGCGCCGGGTCGATCGCGCGCACCTCGACCAGACCGGTGCCCTTGGGCCAGATCCCGATCTTCACCGCCGCGGCGTAGGAGAGGTCGATCAGGCGGTTCTCGTGGAACGGCCCGCGATCGTTGATGCGCACGATGACGCTCTTGCCGTTGCGGAGGTTGGTCACCCGTGCGTAGCTCGGCAGCGGCAGCGTCTTGTGCGCGGCGCTGAAGGCGTACATGTCGTAGTTCTCCAGGCTCGAGGTCTTGTAGCCGTGGAACTTGGCGCCGTAGAACGAGGCGATGCCGCGCTCGTCGTAGCCGCGCGCGTCCGGCAGCACGCGGTAGGTCTTGCCGAGCACGGTATAGGGCGACTTGTTGCCGTACAGCGAGCGCGGCTCGACCTTCGGCACCGGCTCGGGGATCGTGCTGACGTCGATCGGCGGCGGCACGCTGTCGTCGTTGTCGTGGTAGCGGCTGGATTGCGGGCGGCTGATGTCGTCGCGGAAACCGCCGTGGCTGCCTTGTGCATGCGGCCCCACGGCCGTACCACCCCTTGAGGGCCGCGGGTGCGGGCCGCCGCAGCCGGCCAGCGCCAGCGCGAGTACCACCAGGAGGCCCGCGCGCCAGCTCATGGCACGGCGTCCGCCGAGCGCACGCCGGCGGCGATGCCCTGGGCCAGCTGGTGCACGGCCAGGGCGTACAGCGGGCTCTTGTTGTAGCGGGTGATGACGTAGAAGTTCTGGAAGGTGAACCAGTATTCGCGGCCGTTGCCGCCCTCGAGCGCCTGCAGGCTGGTCAGGCGACCCGGGTCGAGGGCCTCGACGGGTGCATAGCCCCAGGCTTCCAGCTGCTCCAGCGGCCAGCGCGGCTGCGCGTCGGGCACCTCGAGCGGGCGCGGCGTCGTATCCGGCTGCGCCCGCGCGGCGACCGGCCCGCCGCGCTCCCAACCGTGGCCGGCGAAATAGTTGGCGACACTGGCCAGGATGTCTGGCAGCGAACCCTGCAGGTCTATGCGGCCATCGTGGTCCGCATCCACCCCGAAGTCGCGGATGCTCGAGGGCATGAACTGGCCCCAGCCCTGCGCGCCGGCATAGGAGCCGGTGAGCGTGTCCAGCGGGCCGCCGAGATGACCGGCGGGAAGTTCGAGCAGCACCTTCAGCTGCTCGCGGAAGAATTTCGCGCGGGGCGGGTAATACAGGCCCAGCGTGACCAGTGCATCGAGCACCTTGTACTTGCCGGTGTTGCGACCGTAGAAGGTCTCCACGCCGAGGATGGCGACCAGGTACTCGGGCGCCACGCCGTACTGTCGGGCGATGCGCTCGATCAGCTGGCGGTGCTCGCGGTAGAACGCCACGCCCTCGTCGATGCGCTTGGGCGTGATGAAGATCGGCCGGTAGTCCTTCCACGGCTTGGCTTCGGCCGGGCGGTTCATCGCGTCGATGATCGACTGCTGCATCTGCGCGCCGCTGAGCAGCGCGTTCAAGCCAGCCGGGTCCTTGCCCGTATCGCGGGCCACCTCGCGCACCAGCTCGGCCTGGCCGGGATGGGTCGTCTCCACGGCGTGTGCCGGGGCGACGGCCAGCAGGAGGGCGGCGAGCACGCCGGACAGGCGGCACGAGCGAAGGAGGGACATGGGGAATACCGCGCGGATCGACATCGCACCCAAGCCTAACATGCGCGTGCCGGCGATCCGGGGGCGGATCGGGCCGCCGGAGCGGCACCGCTCAGTCATGCATCTTGCGGTTGGCGTGGATCGACATCAGCACGCCGAAACCGCTCAGCAGGCTGACCGCCGAGGTGCCGCCGTAACTGACGAACGGCAGCGGCACACCGACCACCGGCAGCATGCCGGCGATCATGCCGCCGTTGACGAACACGTAGACGAAGAAGCTCATCGCGATCGCGCCGGCCAGCAGGCGCGAATAGGTGTCGCGTGCCGCCATCGCGATCCACAGGCAGCGCCCGATGATGAAGGCGTACAGGGCCAGCAGGCAGGCCACGCCGACCAGGCCGAACTCCTCCGAGAACACAGCGAAGATGAAGTCGGTGGTGTGCTCGGGCAGGAAGTCCAGCCGCGATTGCGTGCCGTGCATCCAGCCCTTGCCGAAGATGCCCCCCGAACCCACCGCGATCTGCGACTGGATGATGTGCCAGCCGTTGCCCAGCGGGTCGGCCTCCGGGTTGAGCAGGGTCAGCACGCGGTCGCGCTGGTACTGGTGCATGAAGTGCCAGCCGACCGGCACCATCCCCGCGGCGATGCCAAGCAGCAGCCCGACGCGCCACCAGGCGACGCCGGAGAGGAACAAGGCGAAGGCGCCGGCCGCGGCCACCAGCAGCGCGGTGCCCAGGTCCGGCTGCTTGGCGATCAGCCCGGCCGGAACGGCGATCAGCAGGCCGACCACGGCCATGTCCTTCCAGCTGGGCGGCAGCTGGCGCGGGTGCAGATACCAGGCCGCCATCATCGGCATGGTCAGCTTGAGCAGCTCGGATGGCTGGAAGCGCATGAAGCCCAGGTCCAGCCAGCGATCGGCACCGCGGCCCTCGCCCAGGATCGCCACCACCACCAGCAGGGCGGTACTGCCGGCGTAGAGCCAGGGTGTCCAGCTGCGCAGCACGGTCGGCGGGATGCGCGAGATCAGCAGCAGCAGTATGGCGCCAAGCACGAAGCGCGCCGCCTGCCCGCCGACCAGGCGCAGGTCGCCGCCGCCGGCGCTGTACAGGGTGATCAGGCCGACCGATGCGAGCGCCAGGAGTCCCGCGGCGAGCGGCAGGTCGATCCGCGGCCGGGTCAGGATGCGCCGCAGGAAGCGGCGCGCGCGGGCATGGAGCATGGCGATCATGGCGTGGCTCCACCGGTCGGCGCGGGCGCGTTCCCGACCTGGTTGGGCGGCACGGGACCGGTCGCGGGGGCCTGCGGCCGGGTCGGGGCGCCCCCCTGGGTGGCCAGCCAGGACTCCATGACCGTGCGCACGATCGGGCCGGCGGCCTCCGCGCCCCACGCGCCGGCCTCGAGCATCGCCACCACCGAGATCTTCGGGTCGTCGGCCGGCGCGAAGGCCTCGAACCAGGCCCGATGGCGCGCCGCCAGATAGGCCGTGTTCTTGTTGGTGTCGTAGGCGGAAGTGGTGCGCGAGAAGCGCTCGGCCGTGCCGCTCTTGCCCGCGACCACCAGCGGGAAGCCGATGAACTGGTTCTTGCCGGTGCCGCTGGTCACCACGGCTTCCATGCCCTGCCTGATTACGTCCAGGTGGGCCGGATCGCTTACCAGCGAGGGCCCGGTCGGCAAGTTGGGCAGCGGCTTCCTGGGCGCATCGACCCCGTCCTGGGTGGCCATCACCAGCCTGGGTGCGCGCGGGATGCCCTTGCCGGCGAGGATCGACACCGCATGGGCCAGCTGCAACGGCGTCACCGCCCAATAGCCCTGCCCGATGCCTGCGATGATGGTCTCGCCCGGGTACCAGGGCTGGCGCGAGTGCTGCAGCTTCCATTCGCGCGAAGGCAGGATGCCGTTTTCCTCGCCATCGAGGTCGATGCCGGTCTTCCTGCCGAAGCCGAAGCGGCCCATCCAGTCGCTCAGCCGGTCGATGCCGAGATCCAGCGCCAGCTTGTAGAAATAGGTATTGGTCGATTTCTCGATGGCCTCGACCATGTCCACCACGCCGTCGCCGCCACGCTTGTCGTCGCGATAGCAACGCGTCGCGCCGGGCAGGCAGAACTCGCCGGTGGACAGCACGGTGTCCCCCGGTTTGCGGATGCCGTAGGCCAGGCCGCCCAGCGCCAGGAACGGCTTGACCGTGGACCCGGGCGGATACATGCCGCGCAGCGCGCGGTTGTAGAGCGGCTTGTCGGGCGCCGTGGTCAGTGCCTTGTAGTCGGCGCTGCTGATGCCGTTGACGAACAGGTTCGGATCGAAGCTCGGCACGCTGACCATCGCCAGCACCTGCCCGTTGCGCGGGTCGATGGCCACAGCCGAGCCGGCGCGGCCGTCGAATGCGGCCATCGCGGCCTTCTGGATGCGCACGTCGATCGACAGATACAGGTTCTTGCCCGGGATCGGCGCGTGGGTCTCCAGCACGCGCTGGGTGCGGCCATCGGCATTGACCTCGACCAGTTCGTAGCCCGGCGTGCCGTGCAGCACGTCTTCGTAGGAGCGCTCGATGCCGCTGCGGCCAACGTGGCTGGTGCCCTGGTAGCGATCCGGGTCGAGCCGCTTGAGGTCGTCCGCGTCGATGCGACCGACGTAGCCGATCACGTGCGCGAACAACTCGCCATAGGGATAGTGGCGGGTCAGGTAGGGCACCACGTCCACGCCGGGGAAGCGCCAGCGGTTGATCGCGAAGCGGGCGATGTCATCCTCGGAGAGGTGCATCTTCAGAGGCACGCTCTCGAAGCGACGGCTCTGCTTCAGCCGCTTCCTGAAGTCGGCAACGTCGTCCTCGTCCAGCGGCACCACCGCGCCGATCTGCGCCAGCATGGCGGTCATGTCGGGCACCTGCTCGGGCACCACCTCGAGCCGGAACGCCGGCACGTTGTCGGCGAGCAGCACGCCGTTGCGGTCGTAGATCAGGCCACGCGCCGGCGGGATCACCCTGGGCTTGACGCGGTTGTTCTGCGAGCGGGTCACGAACTCGTCGTGGCGCATCACCTGCAGGTAGAAGAAGCGCCCGGACAGGGCGAGCAGGCCGAGCAGGATGAGCGCGAAGCCAACCAGCGAGCGCCGCTGGAACAGCGCCGCCTCGCCGCGGGGATCCTTCAGTGCGCGCCGCCTCTTCATCTCATTGCAGGCGCAGGCGCATGCGCAGGTCGTCCAGCAGCAGGAACACGAACGGCCACAGTGCCGCGCCGACGAACGGCGAAATCCACCAGCTCGCCGGCGGCAACGCATCGCCGGCGAACACGCGCACGATGGTCAGCAGGATGCGGTCGTTGAGCAGCAGCGCCAGTACCGCCAGGGTCTGCTGCCACATGGGGAAGAAGCGCAGCCGCGAGCGGAAGCGCAGCGCGATGAATACCAGCGCGGTCAGGCGCAATGCCTGCTCGCCCAGCAGCGCGCCGTTCAGCAGGTCCGCCGCCAGGCCCATCGTGAAGGCCAGGCCCAGCGTCACCCGCTCACCCGACTCGAGCGACCAGTACAAGAGCACCAGCGCCGGCCAATACGGCTTGAACGGCTCGAGCGCATCCGGCAGCGGCACCAGCATCGCCAGCAGGGCGACCACCAGCGTGCCGATGAACCACCACAGCCCCAGGCGCTGCCGGTTCATGGGCGCCCCCTCGCCGCCGGCGCGGCCTTCGTGGCAGCCCCCGCCCCGCCGGGTGCCAGGTCCGCGGGTGGCCCCATCGGAGGCACCGGCTCGGGCGGCCCGACCGGTTCGGCCTGGTCGTGCAGAAGCAGCACATCCTCGCTGCGGCTGATGTCGGCCGCGGGCTGCGCCTGCGCCTCGAGGAACATTCCGGTCGTCGCCGGCGCCACACGGGTGATCTCGCCGACCGGGAAGCCCGGCGGGAAACGCCCGCCCAGGCCGGAGGTCAGCAGTCGGTCGCCCGGGCGCACGTCGGCCGCCATCGGGATGGTCGGCAGCATCAGCCGGTCACCCTCGCGCGAGCCATAGGCGATGGTGCGCAGGCCGGTCCGCTCGACGGTCACCGGCAGCGCGTTGTTCGGGTCGGTGATCAGCATCACCACGGACGTGGTCGGCAGGGTCTGGATCACCTGGCCCATGACACCGCGCGCATCGATCACCGGCTGGCCCGGCGTGACCCCGTCGCGGGCGCCGACATTGAGCATCAGGCGATGACGGAAGGCCCCGAGGTCGACGCCGACGACGCGGGCGAGTTGCACGTTCAGTTCGAGGCTGCGCTGGGTATCGAGCAATTCCTTCAGGTGCTGGTTCTGCTGCGCGACCGCGGCCATGCGATTGAGCTTGGCGTTGGCCAGCAGCAGGTCCTCGCGCAGGCGCTGGTTCTGGCTGGTCAGCCGCTGGCGATCGGCGAAGGCCACCGAAAGCGTGCGCATGCCCTCCACCGGCAGGCCGGCGAGGCGATACAACGGCTCGACAGCCACCGCGGCGCCATAGCGGATGCGCCACATCCAGCCGTTGCGGTGGTCGAGCACCATCAGCACCATCGCCAGCGCGAGGTAGCCTATCAGCCGCAGGGTGCCGGTCGAACCGGCGAACAGGGGCGAGGATTCCTGGCCCATCAAGAGAACCCGAAAAGGAAGGAGCGGTGAGCACCGTCGCCAAGCGTGGCAGAACGCGCGGGCACGGCACAACGGGCGGGCCGCGCTCGATAACGGAGAAGGCCGGGGACGGGTGGCCGGACAGGCCTCGGTCCCATGTCAGCAAAACACCTCGATTCCCCCCTGCGCGAGCGCGGCCACCGCATCGCGGCGCCCCGCGCCATGCTCAATCCGGCGCGAAGAAGTCGCTGCCGTGCTGGTCGATCAGTTCCAGCGCCTTGCCGCCGCCGCGCGCCACGCAGGTAAGCGGATCGTCGGCCACCTGCACATGCAGGCCGGTCTCCTCGGAGATCAGGCGATCCAGGTCGCGCAGCAGGGCGCCGCCGCCGGTCAGCACGATGCCGCGCTCGGCGACGTCCGAGCACAGTTCCGGCGGGGTCTGCTCCAGTGCGGACTTGACCGCCGCCACGATGCCGGACAGCGGCTCGTGCAGCGCCTCGAGTACCTCGTTGGAGTTGATCGTGAACATGCGCGGCACGCCCTCGGCGAGGTTGCGGCCGGAGATCTCGATCTCCTTGACCTCGCTCTGCGGGAAGGCGCAGCCGATTTCGATCTTGATGCGCTCGGCGGTCGACTCGCCGATCAGCGTGCCGTGGTTGCGGCGCACGTAGTTGATGATCGCCTCGTCGAAGCGGTCGCCGCCCACGCGCACCGACTGCGAGTAGACGATGCCGTTGAGCGAGATCACGGCCACTTCCGAAGTGCCGCCGCCGATGTCCAGCACCATCGCGCCACGCGCCTCGTGCACCGGGATGCCGGCGCCGATCGCGGCGGCCATCGGCTCCTCGATCAGGAACACGTCGCGGGCGCCGGCGCCTTCGGCCGATTCCTTGATGGCGCGGCGCTCGACCTGGGTCGAACCGCACGGCACGCAGACCAGCACGCGCGGGCTGGGACGCAGCATGCGCGACTTGTGCACCTGCTTGATGAAGTGCTGCAGCATCGCTTCGGTCATGGTGAAGTCGGCGATGACGCCGTCCTTCATCGGGCGCACCGTGGCGATGTTGCCGGGCGTACGACCGAGCATGCGCTTGGCGTCGCCACCCACGGCGGCCACCGCACGCGGACCGCCCGGACCGCGGTCCTGGCGGATCGCCACCACCGACGGCTCGTTCAGGATGATGCCCTGCCCACGCACGTAGATGAGCGTGTTGGCGGTGCCGAGGTCGATGGAAATATCGTTGGAAAAGATGCCGCGAAACTTCTTGAACATGAGCCCTGGCGCGCCGTCAGGAGAGAGAAATGTAAGCGTGTCAGTCTAGTGAGCGGCCCCTACCCACGCAAGCGCAAAGACGTTAAGAAAGCCTTGCAGAACGCGATGATGCGCGCATTTCCTGAGCCTGATCGCCGCTCCGCCGCGCAAGCGACTGTCGCCATGGACGGAGCGTCGCGTTAGGATTGCAGGGTTTGCCGGACGACTACCCGTCCGCGCCGCTCACTGGGGTTTGATCGATCATGTCAGCCGTCATCTGCGGTTCGCTGGCTTACGACACCATCATGGTGTTCCCGGACCAGTTCAAGAACCACATCCTGCCGGACAAAGTCCACATCCTTAATGTCTCCTTCCTCGTGCCGCAGATGCGCCGCGAGTTCGGTGGCTGCGCCGGCAACATCGCCTACAACCTGAAGCTGCTCGGCGGGGATCCGTTGCCGATGGCGACGGTGGGGCAGGACTTCGGACCGTACCGCGAGCACATGATTCGCTGCGGCATCCGCCTCGACGGTGTGCGTGTGTTCGAGGACCAGTTCACCCCGCAGTGCTTCATCACCACGGACCTGGACAACAATCAGATCACCGCCTTCCATCCGGGCGCGATGTCCAGCTCGCACCACAACCACGTGGGCGACGTGGCCGATGCCGAATTCGGCATCGTGGCGCCGGACGGGCGCGAGGCGATGCTGCAGCACACCGACGACTTCGCGGCGAGGGGCGTGCCTTTCATCTTCGATCCGGGCCAGGCGATGCCGTTGTTCAACGGCGACGAATTCCGCTCGATGATCGGCAAGGCCAACTACGTCATCGTCAACGACTACGAGTCGCAGCTGCTGCAGCAGCGCACGGGCTGGAGCGCCGAAGAAATCGCCAGCCGCACCCAGGCCTACATCGTGACGCTCGGCCCACGCGGCTCACTGATCTATACCGGCGGACAGATCGTCGAGATCCCGCCCGCCCGCGAGCGGCAGGTGGTCGACCCCACCGGCTGCGGCGATGCATACCGGGCGGGCCTGCTGTTCGGCATCATGCGCGGCTACGACTGGCCGACCATCGGGCGCATGGCGTCCCTGATGGGCGCGCTCAAGGTCGAGCATCCGGGGACCCAGAACCAGCGCTTCACCTATGACGAATTCGCGGAGGCCTTCCGCGAGCAGTTCGAGTACGCCCTCTGAGATCCGGCTGGCGCGCCGCAGCCGCCGCGCGCCACCTTCGCGCACTGCCGGCCATGGCTCCGCGGTAGCTTGGCCGCACCTGGCGGCGGGCGAGCCGGCAGCCGGGCTGCGGTCATTACGGCTGGCCGGTGGCGGCGTGCACCGGGGAGCAATGTTCCGGCGATCGGGGCCGGTAATGAGGAGGCACAAACGCCTCGATGGGTTGCGGCGCCTTGCATACCGTGCGATCGGCAAAGTGAACCGGGCTGGCGTGTCGGGCAATCGCGCTACTGGCCATGCGCAAACAAGCGTGAGCCTACCGGCAGGGCGGACTCCGACATCAGACAGCGGCAGCCTCCACGCTCGGCCAGTCGTCAACCCGTGTAGCCTTGTCCCGCCACCTGCTCCTGCGCGGAGCGGCAGTGGTGGTAGCGACAGCTGGGTACACACCGCCCCCTCTGAGCGTGATAGTGACTCGCGGATTATTGGGACTCGCGGATGTTGCCAAGGCCTTCGCGCGATTCGCCGTGGGCGCATGGCAACTTGGCGTTCGCCAGCACGAGCACCAAGCGCGTGGCCACATGCTCCATGTTTTCCGGTCGTGTGGAGCTAGCCGGCAGATAGCCTATGCGGCGGGCAGCGGTGGGATGCGCGGATCGCTGCCCTCCGGACTGCTCCTTCGAGCCGGGGGGCTTCAAGACCACGCCACCTTGGCGGCCCGCCTCCAGGTCGGGGAAGGACCAGGGCCCTGCGACGGCACCCCATGTGTCGACGCCAGGCCGGTGCCAGCGGCGCCCGGGGACTGCGCCTTGAGTCGTTGTCCCACGGCGCGCATGGCGCGGCAACGGGAGCGCTGCAGCGAGCAGGGGCAGAGGGGTCGCTGCCCGGAAAGACCGACGGGTCGGGACGGAGCCGGCGCTCGTCAGGACAAAAAGAAAAACCCCCACCGTTTTGCGGTGAGGGTTTTTGGATAAAGCCCCTGGCGGTGACCTACTCTTGCATGGACAAG
>NZ_DASSES010000208.1:0-9083 GCF_035695185.1 Frateuria sp. | reverse complement strand
ACTAAAAAAAAGCCGCCCCACGGGCGGCTTTTTTTCTGGCCGGACGTCCAGCCGGCTGGACGTCCGAGCGACAGGAGCGGCTTACTTGCCCTTGCCGCCGGTGGCCAGCTTGAGGATGTTCTCGGCCTGGCTCTTGAGGCTCGCGGCCTCGTCGTCACCCAGCGCCTCGGTCTTGCCACCGGACTCGTTCTGCTTGAGCACCAGGTTGCCGTCCTTGTCCCAACCGGCCCGCTCGGTCGCGTTGGGCTTGGCGTCCTGGCTGGCCTTCTTCTGCTGCACGACGACCCACGGCTTGCCGTCCCTGTAGGCGAAATCGGTGCTGGTGAAGCCCTTGTCGCCGTAATCGGCGCGGGCGCGGATGAACTTCACCGCGCCGTTCTGGCGGAACACCTGCCAGGCGCGCGAGACGTCCTTCTCCAGCTTGGTGCCGTTGCTGATCTTCATGCCGCCAATCTGCTTCTGCACCGCCTGGAAGTCGGCCAGTTCCTTCTCGCCCGGGGTCTGTTCGGGCACCAGCTCGATCGACACCTGGCTGGGCGCACCCTTGGTCAGCACCGGCGCCTGCAGCGCCATCTTGTAGTGACGCTCGCCGTCGGTCAGGTCGGCCTTGACCACGTACAGGTCCGCCGGATTGACGTCGGCCGGGTTGAAGGTGAGCTCGAACGACTGCGGGAACTGCACCGGCGCGATCGTCTTGCTGGCCAGCGGCGCGGCACCGGCCTGGTCGGTCGAGGAGACGTCGACCAGATTGACCACCAGCTTGGCCTCGGGCGACACGGCATTGTCGCCGCGCACGTTGATCGTGCCGCTGACCGCGTTCGCCTTCGCCGCCGTTGCGGCGTTGCCGCCGTTGCCCTGTTCGGGTGCGTTGGAGCCGTTGCAGCCAGCCAGTGCCAGCGCAGCTACCGACATCAGCGACCAGACCATCCTGCGCATGGGGAAACCTCTATTCAATGGAAAGCAATTGCTTGGGGAATGCACGGAAGCCGCCGGCGTGTCGCGTACGTTTTCCGCGGGGGAAGTTCCAAGCATAGCGGAAAAAAAAGCCCCCGGGCAAAAGTCAAGCCGGACTGATGGCAGCCCTCGGGCCCCGTCCCGTTCACAGTGCGTAGACAGGCACGGCGGCCAAAGCCTGCGGTAAGCGCGACGCGCTAGCATGGCGATCGGCGGCTTCCGGATCCGGCGGCTGCCAGCGTTGTTTCCTGACGTCCGGAAAGGCCATGAACCTCGCACCTCCCGCATCCCAACCCGAAAGCGCCGGCACCTTCGCCGATCGCATCAAGCTGCTCATCCAGCGCGTGGGCAGCGCCACCGAGATCGCCCGCATGTGCGGGTTCTCCGAGGGGGTGGTCCGCAGCTGGCGCGACGGCAATACCGATCCCTCGCGCGCGCGCTGCGTCACGCTGGCACGCACCCTCGGCATCTCGCTGGTGTGGCTGGTCGCGGGCGAAGGGGCGATCCTGCCGGACGTGGACCAGCCCGGCGCCGACGAGCAGACCACCACCGAGACCACCCAGCGACCGCGCGCGCGGCTGGACGGGGCCGCCGGCCAGGCGCTGGGCACCCACGGTTCCCCCGTGGACACGCAACGGCTGCATGCCGCGATGCGGATCCTGCAGTCGGAGCTGGAACTGGCCGGGCAGGCGCTTCCGCTGACCGACAACACCGACCTGCTGGCCAGCCTCTACGAGGCCCTGGGTCCGGGCGGCGCGCGCGTGGATACCGATGCGATGCTGGCCTTCAACCGGCAGCTGGCCGAGCGGATCCGCCGCACCCGCGCCTAGGCGGAACCGCCCGTCTTTGCAGGGTCGGCCTTCAGAGCCGGCCGATGTCCGCGATCTGGGCGAACTGCCGGCGCAGCTGCGCCAGCAGTGCGAGCCGGTTGGCCCGCACGCGCGCGTCCTCGGCGTTGACCAGGACACTGTCGAAGAACGCATCCACCGGCGCCTGCAGCTGCGCCAGGCGTGCCAGCACGGCGGTGTAGTCGCCGGCCGCGCGCGGGGCGGCGGTGTCGGCCAGCGCCGCATCGAGCGCATCGGCCAGCTCGTGCTCGGCGGGCGACTCGAAGCATGCCCGCTCGACCGCTCCGCCGGGAGCCTGGCCCGTGTCTTCCTCGGCCTTGCGCAGGATGTTGGCCACGCGCTTGTTGGCTGCGGCCAGGCTGGCCGCCTCCTCCCGGCGGCCGAATTCGGCCACCGCGCGCAGGCGGCGGTCGAAGTCGGGCAAGGTGGTCGGGGCCACCGACAGCACCGCCTCGAACTGCTCGCTGGTGAAACCCAGGTCGGCGTAGTAGCCGCGCAGGCGGTCGTACACGAAGTCCACCAGTTCGCCGAGCAGCGTGGCGCGACGGGCACCGGCATCGAGCGCGGGTGGCTTGCCGTCCTTGCCGGGCCGCAGGCCCGCGGCAAGCGCGGAATCCGGCAGCAGCTCCAGCGCCTCGGCAAAGCTGGCGCGCAGGTCCAGCTCCAATCCCGCTTCGACCAGCGTGCGGGCGAGACCGAGTGCCGCGCGGCGCAGGGCGAAGGGATCCTTGTTGCCGCTGGGCTTCATGCCCACCGCGAAGATGCCCGCCAACGTGTCCAGCCGCTCGGCCACGGCCAGCACCCGGCCGACTGCATCGGCCGCGATGGCGTCACCGGCGAAGCGCGGCTGGTAGTAACTGTCCAGCGCCTGCGCGACCGCCTCGGGTTCGCCCTGGTGCCGGGCGTAGTAGCGACCCATCACCCCCTGCAGCTCGGGGAACTCGCCGACCATGCGCGTCAGCAGGTCGCACTTGGCCAGCGAGGCGGCGCGGGTGGCGGCGCCGGCATCGACGCCGACGCGCGCGGCGATCACGCGGGAGAGTTCGGCCACGCGGACGCTCTTGTCCCAAAGGCTGCCGAGCGCCTGCTGGTAGGTGACGTTCTTCAGCGATTCCTGGTAGCCGGCCAGCGGCGTCTTCAGATCCGCGTCCCAAAAGAATTTCGCGTCGGCGAAGCGTGGCCGGATGACCCGCTCGTAGCCCTTGCGGATCTCGGCGGGCTCCTTCGATTCGATGTTGGCGATGCCGATGAAGTGCTCGGTAAGCGCCCCCGACGGATCGAACACCGGCACGAATTTCTGGTTGGTCTCCATGGTGGTGACCAGTGCTTCCGGCGGCACTGCCAGGAAGTCGCGCTCGAAGGCGCAGGCGATGGCGGCCGGCCACTCGGTTAGGTTGGCGATCTCGTCCAGAAGCGCCGGGTCCAGGCGAGGCTCGCCTCCGATCGTCGCGGCTGCACGGGCGACTTCCGCGCGGACGCGCTCGCGCCGTTCCAGCGGATCGGCCAGCACCTTGGCGGCGCGCAGCGCGTCCAGCCAGCCGTCGGCATCGGTGACGTGCACCGGGTTCGGATGCATGAAGCGGTGGCCGCGCGACTTGCGGCCGCTCTTCAGGCCCAGCAGCTCGCCGTCCACGATGTCCGCGCCGTGGAGCATCACCAGCCAGTGCGCCGGGCGCACGAAGGCGTAGTCGTGATCGGCCCAGCGCATCGGGCGCGGAACGGGCAGCCCCTTGAGTGCCTCCCCGACGATCTCCGGCAGCAGCGCGGCCAGCGGCTGGCCCGGCTTGACCGCGCGGAACACGAACCAGGCGCCCTTGTCGGTCTCCAGCTTCTCCAGTTGCGCCACTTCCACGCCGCAGGATTGCGCGAAGCCGAGCAGCGCCTTGGACGGCTGCCCCTGCGCGTCCAGCGCGGCGTTGAGCGCCGGACCGCGGCGCTCGACCTGCTGTTCGGGTTGCGTCGAGGCGACCGCCGGCACATGCACCGCCAGCCGGCGCGGCGTGCAGTAGGCGCGTGCCTCGTCCAGCGCGCCCTCGATGCCGCGCTTGGAAATGCCCTGCACGATGCCGTCAAGGAATGCCTGCGACAGCTCGTCGAGCGCCTTGGGCGGCAGCTCCTCGGTGCCCAGTTCGATCAGCAGCGACTTCGGCTGGCTCATGCGGCCTGCTCCTTGGAGACGCTCTTCAGGCCGGGAAAACCCAGCTTTTCGCGCTGTGCCACGTAGGCCTCGGCGACGCTGCGCGAGAGCGTGCGCACGCGCAGGATGTAGCGCTGCCGCTCGGTCACGCTGATCGCTCGACGCGCGTCGAGCAGGTTGAAGGTATGGCTGGCCTTCATCACCTGCTCGTAGGCCGGCAGCGGCAGGCCGGCGGCGATCAGCTGGTTGGCGGTCGCCTCGCAGACGTCGAACCAGCGCAGCAGCTCCGGCACGTTGGCGTGCTCGAAGTTGTAGGTGCTCTGCTCCACCTCGTTCTGGTGGAACACGTCACCGTAGGTAACGGTGCCGTGCGGGCCTTCGGTCCAGACCAGGTCGTACACGTTGTCCACGTTCTGCAGGTACATCGCCAGCCGCTCGAGGCCGTAGGTGATCTCGCCGGTCACCGGGCGGCACTCCAGCCCGCCGGCCTGCTGGAAGTAGGTGAACTGGGTCACTTCCATGCCATTCAGCCACACCTCCCAGCCCAGGCCCCAGGCGCCGAGCGTGGGCGATTCCCAGTTGTCCTCGACGAAACGCAGGTCGTGCACCAGCGGATCGAGCCCCAGCTCCTTCAGCGAGCCGATGTAGAGCTCCAGGATGTTCTCCGGGTTGGGCTTCATCACCACCTGGTACTGGTAGTAGTGCTGCAGGCGGTTGGGGTTCTCGCCGTAGCGCCCGTCGGTGGGGCGGCGGGAGGGCTGCACGTAGGCCGCGGCCCACGGCTCGGGACCGAGCGCGCGCAGAAACGTGGCCGGGTGGAAGGTGCCGGCCCCGACCTCGGTGTCCAGTGGCTGCAGCAGCACGCAGCCTTGCGCGCCCCAGTAGCGGTTGAGGGTCTGGATCACGTCCTGGAAAGTGCGCGCTGGCATGGCGGTTGGCCCAACAACAAAGCACGTTAGTATAGCCAAAGCCCGCGCCCGCACTGGCCCGGCGCCGCTCGAACGCTCACGGGGGAGGCCCGCCCTGATGGCCGCATCACCGCAAATCGCATCCCTGCTCGGCCGCCGTGGACGGCTGGGCCTGGACGACGTGCTGGCCGCCCTGGTGGTCGACGGTTTCGTGGCGGCCGACGATGCCAAGAACGTGCGCATGGGCGCCCGCGCCGGCCGCAGTACCGTCGAACTGCATCCGCTGGTGCTGATCGCCAACGCCAAGCTGCCCAATCTGCGCGAACCCGGGCGCCCGTTGGGCCTGGAAGGCCTGACCGAATGGCTGGCCGGCCAGGCGGCCTTGCCCTACCTCAAGATCGACCCGATGAAGATCAACGTGGCGGCGGTGACCCAGGTGGTCAGCCATGCCTACGCCACGCGCCATCGCATCCTGCCGGTGGCCGCCACGCCGGCCGAAGTGACCTTCGCCACCAGCGAGCCGTTCGATACGACCTGGGCGAGCGACCTGGCGCAGATGCTGCGCCGGGACGTGCGCCGGGTGGTCGCCAGCCCGCTGGACATCAACCGCTACCTCGCCGAGTTCTACGGTGTACAGCGCTCGATCCAGATGGCACAGGACGCCAAGGGCGCGGGCTACGACAACTCCGCGGCGATCCTCAACTTCGAGCAACTGGTCGAGCTGGGCAAGGCCGGCGAGGTCGGCGCGGACGACCGCCACGTCGTGCACATCGTGGACTGGCTGCTGCAGTACGCCTTCGAGCAGCGCGCCTCGGACATCCACCTGGAGCCACGCCGCGAGGCCGGACGCATGCGCTTCCGCATCGATGGCGTGATGCACAAGGTGTTCGAGCTGCCGCCGCCGGTGATGGCCGCGGTGACCGCCCGCATCAAGATCCTCGCCCGCATGGACGTGGCCGAAAAGCGCCGGCCGCAGGACGGGCGCATCAAGACCCGGTCGGCCGCGGGGCGCGAGGTCGAGCTGCGCATCTCGACCATGCCGACCGCCTTCGGCGAGAAGGTGGTAATGCGCATCTTCGACCCGGACATCGTGGCCAAGGACTTTTCACAGCTGGGCTTCTCGGTCGACGAGGGTGCGGTCTGGCGCTCGCTGGTGGAGCGGCCGCACGGCATCGTGCTGGTGACCGGCCCGACCGGTTCGGGCAAGACCACGACGCTGTATTCGACGCTCAAGCACCTGGCGCGGCCGGAACTGAACGTCTGCACGGTCGAAGACCCGATCGAAATGGTCAGCCCCGAGCTCAACCAGATGCAGGTGCAGGCGTCGATCGAGCTGGACTTCGCCGCCGGCGTGCGCACGCTGCTGCGCCAGGACCCGGACATCATCATGATCGGCGAGATCCGCGACCTGGAGACCGCGCAGATGGCGGTACAGGCTTCGTTGACCGGCCACCTGGTGCTCTCCACGCTGCACACCAACGACGCGCCCAGTGCGGTGACCCGGCTGCTCGACCTGGGCGTGCCGCACTACCTGATCCAGTCGACCCTGACCGGCGTGGTCGCCCAGCGACTGGTGCGCATGCTGTGCCCGCATTGCAAACGCGAGGCGCAGCAGGATCCCCACGCCTGGACGGCGCTCACGCATGGCTGGTCGTTGCCGGTGCCGGAGCGGGTGTTCGAGCCGGTGGGCTGCCTGGAGTGCCGCAACACCGGTTTCGTGGGGCGTACCGGCATCTACGAGATGCTTCGGCTCAGCCCGCGCCTGCGCGGCATCATCTCGGCGCAGCTCGACCTTGCCCGGCTGGGCGAGGCTGCGCTGGCCGAAGGAATGCAGCCCCTGCGCATATCGGCGGCAGCGCAGGTGGCCAAGGGCTTGACCACGGTGCAGGAAGTGCTCACCGTATTGCCACCCATCGAACACGACAGCCAGGCCTAGCCTCGGCCATCCAGACGTCTCCATGAAGCCCATCCTGATCATCCGTACCGGACGCGCGCCGGATCCCATCCGTGCGCGCCACGGCGACTTTCCGCATTGGTTTCGCCTTTGCGCCGCGCTCTCCCCGGTGCGGCTGCAGGTCGTCGACGTGGCCGCAGGCCAGGGCTTGCCCCCGCCAAAAGACGTCGCCGGCGCATTGATCACCGGCTCGGCCGCCATGGTCACCGAGCGTGCCGCCTGGAGCGAGCGCACTGCGGGCTGGATCCGCGATGCCATGGATGCCCATCTGCCGTTGTTCGGCGTGTGCTACGGCCACCAGCTGATGGCGCACGCGCTGGGTGGGCGTGTGGACTACCTGCCCGGCGGGCGCGAGATCGGCACACTGCCGATCGAACTCACCGCGGCGGCCAGCCACGATCCGCTCACCGCCCGGTTGCCGGCCAGCTTCCGTGCCCACACCACGCACGAGCAGAGCGTGCTTGAGCCGCCACCCGGCGCCACGGTGCTCGCCCGCTCGGCACGCGACCCGCATCACCTCTTGCGCTACGGGCCCAATGCGGTGAGCGTGCAGTTCCATCCGGAATTCAACGCCGAAGTGATGCGTGCCTATATCCAGCGCAAGCGCGAGGCCATGCGTCGCGAAGGAAGCGACCCGCACCTTGTCTGGCGTCAGGTGGCCGCCACGCCGATTGCACGCAGGATCATGCGCAGCTTTGGCGTGCGTCACGGGCTGAGCGCGGCCTGAAGTCTGGGCCCCTGCCGGCGTTCGGGCGCGAGTCGCTCGAGCGCGCGCCCTTGAAAGAGTCAGCGGGGCTTGGGAGGCATCGGGAAAGGGGTCACCTTCTGGCCGTCGGCAGCATCGCGGATCACCAGCGAACCTTTGCGCTCCACCTCCTCGACGCGAACGATGCACTGCATTGGCAGGTGCAGCACGCGGGTGTCGGCGAATTCTTCCCGCAGGCGCTCTTCGGTGGGGTCGACCAGCAGCCCTGAGCCGGCCGGCTCGAAGACCAGGTCGCCAACCTGGGTGAAGCCCCATAGCGGACTGGTGTCCACATGCCGGGCATAAAGCTCGTAGCACTTGCCCAGGTGCAGAAAGGTGACCTTGTAGAGAGTCTTGGCGCGCATGGCGCGCAGTCTAACCGCGCAGACGTCGTGCAATGGCGTCGCGCGAGAACAGCGCGAACAACATGCCGAACAGGAAGCCCGCGATGTGTGTCCACCACACCACCGCACCGTAGCTTGGTCCGGCGTAACTGAAGAGCAGTTGCAGCAGGACCCAGATGCCAATCAGCAGGAAGGCGGGCACGCGCACGAATTCCAGGAACAGGCCCAGCGGCAGCACCAGCCCCAGTCGCGCCCGTGGAAACAGTGCGGCGTACGCGCCCAGGACTGCAGATACCGCGCCGCTGCAGCCGATGATCGGCAGGCGCACTCCCGCTAGCGTCAGCGCACCGACCAGATTGGCCACGATACCTCCAGCGACGAACAGCGAGACGAACCGGGCCGAGCCGAGCGTGCGCTCCGCCGGAAGTCCGAAGATCACCAGAAAGAGCAGGTTGCTCAGCAGATGGATCCAGGCCACATGGATGAACAAGGCCGTGAACAGACGCAGCAGCGCCGGATCGCCCAACTGATGCCAGAACGCCTCACGGGCGTCGAAAATGTTGGCGGGGATCGTGCCCCATTCCAGCAGAAAGGAAATTCGCTGGGGCGATGGCATCAGCGCGAGCGCTACGAAACAGGCCACGCACACCACAACCAGCAGCAGCGTCGCCCACTGGGTAGTGGAGCGCCGACGGGTTTCCACATGGACGAACAAGGCTGCGTCTCCCCCGCGCACATCCTGCCCCGCATCATAAAGGCATAGAACGCCGTTTGACCGTCCCTGGTGCACGAGTCCGGTACAAGCGTGACCGGCGTCGCTGCCCTCCGGACTGCTCCTTCGAAACCGGGGAACTCCAGGCCACGCCACCTTGGCGGCTCGCTTCCAGTTCGGGGGAGGACCAGGGCCCTGCGACGACACCCCATGTGTCGACGCCAGGCCGGTGCCAGCGGCGCCCGGGGGACTACGCCTCGAGTCGTTGTCCCACGGCGCGCATGGCCAGCGAACGCCACGGGCCCAGGGCGCGGCAACGGGAGCGCTGCAGCGAGCAGGCGCAGAGGGGTCGCTGCCCGGAAAGACCGACGGGTCGGGACGGAGCCGGCGCTCGTCAGGACAAAAAGAAAAACCCCCACCGTTTTGCGGTGAGGGTTTTTGGATAAAGCCCCTGGCGGTGACCTACTCTTGCATGGACAAG
>NZ_DASSES010000207.1:0-2701 GCF_035695185.1 Frateuria sp. | reverse complement strand
ACCGTCTTGTGCCCGCCAGGCAAGGCCCGCAGCATCGCCAGTGCCGCCTCCGGCTCAGCCGTGCCGGTGGCATGCGTCAGGCGTGCATCCACGATCAGGCCGTGGCGGTTCTCCATCAGCAGGTGCCCCGCATAGGCCAGCTTCGCCTCCTGCCCATCGGACTTGCGCGCCAGCCGCGCGTGCGGATCGGTCGTCGAGGCATGCGTCTTGTTGGATCGCTTCTCCTTGCGGAAGTTGCGCTCGCCGTTGCGCCCCGGCCCGGGCGGCTCGTCCTGACCATCCTTGCGCCGGAAGCTCTTCATGCCCGCCCAGGCCTGGATCAGCGTGCCGTCGACCGAGAAGTGCTCGTCTGAGAGCAGCGCCTTCACCGCTGGCAGGTGCAGCACCGCCGCCAGGAACTCGGCCGCAATGTCGCCTGCCAGCAGCCGGTCGCGGTTCTTGCTGAATACTGTCGGCACCCAGATCGGATCGTCCACCGACAACCCCACGAACCAGCGGAACAGCAGATTGTAGTCCAACTGCTCCATGAGTTGGCGCTCAGAACGGATGCTGTAGAAGGCTTGCAGCAGCAGCGCACGCAGCAATTGTTCGGGCGGAATGGACGGGCGGCCATGCTCGGCGTAGAGCGCGGCAAACTGCGTATCCAGCGCCTTCAGCGCCTCATCCGTGATCCGCCGGATTGCGCGCAGCGGGTGGTCCTTGGGGATGCGGCTCTCCGGCCGCACGTAGCTGAACAAGCCGTCCCGCCGCTCATCCTTGCCCCGCATTTGCTCCCACCATCGACGGCGCCTCAAGGCGTATCGAATCAACTCCAGTCGCGTCGGGGCAAGGGGTTTTTCAGCAGCCTGCTAGTCTTACTGTGTCATAAAGATCCCTGAACCTGAGCGTCGCTGACAGCACGGGCATCGCGCGAGCCTGCGGGCGATGGCGCGGGCGATGCTGACGCGGACGGAGGTGATGGAGGTGGCGACATGGCGCTCAGGCCGGATCGGGGGATCCGCGGGGTCGGTAACCGTGGGGAACGGCAGGTTCTTCGCGGACTATGGCTCTGCGTTGTCCTGAGGGGGGAATCGCTTCCCGTTCGCAGACGAGGAAGCCATAAGCCGCGATGCACAATGTGGCGTGGTGGTGAAAGCCGCGCCAACCTCGCCCCTCGTAGTGACCAAGCCCAAGCTCCTGCTTGAGCTCCTGATAATCCCGCTCGATCCGCCAGCGCAGCTTGGCGGTGTTGACCAGGGCGCGGCGGCTGATGGTGGCAGGCAGCGTGGACAGCCAGTATTTCGTCGGTTCGGCTTGGTCTGCCGGCCATTCGATCAGGCACCATTCCTCGGGACGTGGTGCGCTACGCTGATAATCGCGATGCGCCGGTCGGACGCGCACCGCAGCGAAGCGTGAGGCGAGTTTGGTGTTGGTGCCTTCGCGCCAGGTGACCCGCCGCCAGGCCTTGTTTGGCAGGCTGAGTGCCAGTTGCTTGGCGGAGACCGGCTGGTGCTCGGTGCTGCGCCGGATCGCGCGCGTCGGACGGCCACGCCCGCTCCACGGCTTCGGCGGCAGCGGTTGCACGCCCGGCGGCCAGAGGCTGGTGGTGGACTGGATGCCGACGACATAGGGCAGGCCGATCTCGGTGATGCCGTCGCGCAGGTCTGTGTCGGTGCCATAGCCGGCGTCGAGCAGCGCCACCTCGGCCTTGATCCCGGCTGCACGGGCGGCACGAAGCTGCGCCAGCGCGATCTGCGTCTTGGTCTGGAAGACGACATCATCGGGCACACCGGCCGCTGCGCGCCGGGCCGGGTCATCGGCCCACTCGCGCGGCAGATACAGCCGCCAGGCGAGCGGCAGGCTGGCGTGCTCGTTCGCGACGGAGAGGCTGACCGCTACCTGGCAGTTGTCCTGCTTGCCGAGCTGCCCACAATACTGCCGGGCCACGCCAACTGAATGCTTGCCCTTCTTGGGGAAGCCGGTGTCGTCGAGGATCAATGCCCGGATCCGACCGCGTCGCTCGATGACCGGCAGGACCTGCGTGCGCACCGCGGTCAGCACCGCTTCGTCCGACCAGTCGGCCTTGGCCACGAAGTGGTGCAGCGATTGGTGCGCTGCCTGCACGCGCGCAGGATGGATGCGTGCGGCCATCGGTTCGACGCTCTTGCGCTCGCCGGGCAGCAGCAGTCCTGCACAATACGAGCGGAACGGCGCGGCACGATCGGCATGGCCAAGTGCTGAGGTGATCGCCTCGACATAGGTCGCGAACCGTGATTCGCTGCCGCCTGCACTGGTTTTGAGACCCACAACCCGCCTCCACGAGTGAGAATCTCCAGCACTGCCACAGCGGCGTCGAATCGGGCAAGCAACTTATGACACGATAAGATTAGGGCGGCGGAAAGGACCGGGATTGGCGGTTGAACGCTTACGCTCTCCTTTGCCAAGCCTGCTATGCATTCTCGAACACCCCCTATCTATTCGGCCGTACCTTCTATTCGTAATAACGGATGAGCCGCTGGTTTTATTCCACCCGTTGAAGAGCCATGCGACCAGAGGCCTTCGATTGTGGGCCGATGATCCATCATCGGGTGTTAGCCATCACGCCTCTCGCCCCGATGCTGAGCGGGAATTCGTATTTCGCAGGCAGAGGGGCATTGCCGTAATCCAGGGCAAGCAGCGTTTGCGGGTGCAGGGCAGTCACCATATTAATACTTCAGTAGTA